>CAMDSI010000016.1 GCA_945906915.1 Spirosoma fluviale
AATTGGTACCAGCTTTTATATTTTGTGGCCCATTCGTCCATTAATTCGGCAGGAATGGCGATGACTTCGGTGTCTACGAGGGCTTTGGCCATAATCTGAGACGATAATTGCCGCGCCGCACAAGTCATCGAAATGGCACAAGCCTCCCCTGGATGAAGGTTATACATAAACACCTCGTTGCCCTCCTCGTCTTCCCGGAATACCTTGATGATACCTTTAGTTACTAAAACGGCGGAGCGAATGGATTGCCCCGTTTTCATCAAGTATTCGTCTGTTTTGAATTTACGAACGACACCTACTTGTTGAATTTTTTTACTTAATTCCGGCTCAAATTGATTGAATAATTCCATCTTAATACGTGATAACTGCTTGTTTATCTAAACTTTCATAGGCTGCATCGATAACGCGCATACTCGCGATTCCATCTTCTCCTGGTACAGCTGGATGGGCACCCTCCCGCAAAGATTGATACACATTTTCATAGAAAGCCATAAAATTTCCTTTTTCGGAAGTAACACGTTCAGGACTGCTTCCGTCCACGTGTAATAAACCGTATTCACTCGGCGCATCTACGCCCCAGTTTTCACCCATTGGAACATGACCTTTATCTAAATCAACCTCTTGGCGATCGGAACGGGTTTTGATGAAACTGCCTTTCGTTCCATGCAATTGAAAAGCAGGGATGGGCTCTTTGAAATAATAACCACTTTTTAATCGAACGCGCAAGGCTGGATAATACAATAGAATCTCGAATAAGTCGATGACCTCCGTCCCGGGTCTAGTCTTGCGTAAATCCGCGAAAACGTGGGTCGGTTTTCCAAATAAGTGCAAGGCTTGATCAATTAAATGGGGACCTAGATCGGTCACAATTCCAGCGCCGGGGCCGGCATCTTCTTTGTGTCTTTTGGGGGACATTAACGGATTATAGCGGTCAAAGTGGAATTCTGCTTCCACGATATCACCTAAAACGCCCGATTCGTGTACCTTTTTCAATGTTAGGAAGTCGGAATCCCAGCGACGGTTTTGGTAGATAAAAATCAGTTTACCCACCTCTTTTGCTAAATCCACGAGTTTTTGAGCTTCAACCGCATTGCAGGTAAAGGCTTTCTCCACTACGATGTGCTTACCCGCATTTAAAGCTGCGGTTGCATACTCGAAATGAGAATAGATGGGTGTATTAACGATGACTAATTCGATCGAAGGGTCAGCTAAAACGGCTTCCATTGAATCATATGACTGCACACCAGGATAGGCATTTTCAATGTTTTTCTTGGAGCGTTCCCAGGATCCTACTAAATTGAATCCAGGATGTAATTGAATGAAGGGGGCGTGAAAAACACGTCCAGACATTCCATAAGATAATAAGGCAGTTTCGATCGGTTTCATGGAAGTAAAAATAAACAATTCGAGCCTTTAAACATAAACGAATACACATGAAAAAAATACTTGCATTAAGTCTACTTAGTTTAGCCGCGATGGGTCAGTCGAAACCATTGGTTTCTCATATGTTCACCGCAGATCCGTCTGCACATTTATTCCAAGGCCAAATTTACATTTATCCCTCTCACGACATCGATGCGGGTGTAAAGGAGGACGATTTAGGAAGTCATTTTGCGATGCGGGATTACCATGTATTATCTCAAAAAACACCAGCTAGTCCCGTAGTTGACCACGGAGTAGCTTTGAAACTAGAGGATGTGGCCTGGGCTTCGAAGATGCTTTGGGCGCCTGACGCAGCGGAATCAAAAGGGACTTATTATTTATATTTTCCGGCCAAGGACAAGGAGGGTGTTTTCCGTATCGGAGTAGCCTCTGCTTCGAAACCGGAAGGTCCATTTAAAGCAGAGAAGGAGTATATGAAGGGTTCTTTTAGCATTGACCCATGCGTATTCAAGGACAAAGATGGATCTTATTACCTTTATTTTGGAGGTATCTGGGGTGGACAATTGCAACGATGGAAGTCAGGTAGCTATGGTGCTACGGATGAGTCGCAACCGGCAAATGGACAACCAGCTTTGATGGCCAAAGTGGCACGTCTAGATGCGAATATGAAGCAGATGGCCGAGGCGCCACGCAATGTGCAGATTTTGGATGCACAGGGCAAAATTTTATTATCAGAAGATCATGATCGTCGTTTCTTCGAAGCCGCTTTCGTCCACCAATACCAAGGGAAATATTATTTCTCTTATTCCACGGGGGATACGCATAACATTGCCTATGCGACGGGAACTAGTCCTTATGGACCATTTACTTACCAAGGGGTTATCTTAAAGCCCGTGAAAGGTTGGACAAATCACCATTCGATTGTGGAACAAAATGGAAAATGGTATCTCTATTACCACGATGTGGAGATTTCGGGTAAGACCCACTTAAGAAATATCAAAGTGACTGAGTTGAAATACCGACCGGATGGCAGTATTGAGATGATAGATGCTAATAAATAAAAAAAGGGCCACTTCGATATACGAGGTGGCCCTTTTAAATTAAGCTACTATTTACACTAATATATTCTTAGCATAAGCCACACATTTCTTCACTTCTTCTACCGGAGTAGACCCCGCAGGAACTTCGTATTCTAGTTCGATTGTTGCTGGGAATTTATATTTATTTTTCTTTAACAAGGTTAAAACTTCTTTTAAAGGGGTATCGCCTTTTCCCCATTCGAGGTTACCTGTGCCGTGTTCTTTTGTTGTACGGTCCTTGATGTGCATACTGGTGATGCGGTCGTGCTTCGCTTCGATGAATGCTAGTAAAGTAGCGGTCGTGTGAGGAGCTCCCACCGCGATATAGTGACCACAATCTAAGTTGATGGAGTTGTATTTGTTTTGGGCCAAAGCCTCATCATACACCGTATCCTTCACCTGTAAATGGGTGTGGTATCCGAAATAGACCTTGTGTTTTTCACCTAAAGCACCTAAACGCTGTGTTTGAGCTGATGAAGTAGGTAATTCAACGGTAACAGATTTAGCACCTAGCACTTTCGCTGCGCGTAAAGCCGATTCTACCTCTGCATCCGAGTTTCTCTCGCTGAAAGCATTCGGTTTGTAAGCATATACAGATATTCCTGCGTCATCTAGCATCTTGCGAACTTCCTTGAATTTGTCCATAGAAACAGACTCTCTCCAAGTAGACACATCCTTTTGATATTTTGCCATCGCTGCACGTTGTTCATCAGTTAAGGTAGGACGAGGTTGACCGGGAGTCCAACGCATCGGTACCGGATTTACCGGACGGCCTGCATAATCTTCTACGGCATCCCCCATTAATTCAATGGCAGAAACACCCGAATCTACGCAATACTGGATGATTTGTTTGATATCTCCCGGCATACTGCGGAAAGAATACGTAATGGCTCCTACCTGAACACCACCAAAAACTGAGCTTGGTTTTGCAAAACTAAAGGAAGAGTTGGATGCCCAAAATAAGCCTAATGAGGCCATTGAGCCGGCTGCCAAAAACTGGCGGCGTGAGGGATTGTTGTTATTGTTTTTCATGTAATAGGTTTAATTTTGATAAAAATAAGTAATAATTCTTGAAATCCTATCCGGCTAAAATTTCTAATGTTTCCGTTTCTTTGGGCGCTCTATCTGTCGTTTCGAACATTTCATTTACAATTTTACCAGGACAGTTAACTGCTATCGTGGGTCCCATGGGCTCAGGAAAAACGTCATTAGCCAAAGCCTTAGCTGGTCGTTTGTTCAGAACTGGAGAAGTCTTTTTGTCTTCGCGAATTCCGGATAAGCGGGCCCATGTGATGCTCGTGGAGCAACAGCATCAATTCAAGAATCGCAGTAATTTATCTGAATTCTACTTACAACAGCGTTTTAATTCATCTGATTCTGACGATTCTTATACGGTGGAGGAGGAGCTGATGGATTTAATCGTTGGTGATTGGCTTCAGCTTTTCGAGATAGATGGTTTATTAAAGAGACCGATGATCCAGCTTTCGAATGGGGAGAACAAACGTTTGCAAATTGTGAAAGCCTTAGCCTATAAACCCGATTGGTTGATTTTAGATAATCCCTATGTGGGTTTAGATGTAAAAGGACGAGAGACTTTAACTACAGGATTACTCGCACTGCACGATAAAGGCATCCATTTTATATTGGTGTCTTCCCCTGGCGATGTACCCGATTTTATTAATCAAATCATTGAATTACCATCCCGACAGATAGCTCCAAAGAAACCCATGCCTTTTCTGCGTCCCTTAGAGCCATTCGCGGTTGCCGTTAAAATGGATAAGGTGCAGATTAAATATGGCGCCAAAACTATTTTAAATGATTTTACATGGGAAGTTAAGAAAGGGGAGAGATGGGCCATAAAAGGGCCCAACGGGGCAGGCAAGTCAACATTAATTAGTTTAATCACAGCAGATAATCCCCAGGCCTATTCGCAGGACATTACTTTATTTGATCGGAAACGAGGCACTGGCGAGAGTATTTGGGATATCAAACGAAAAATTGGGTTTTTGAGCCCAGAATTACACTTGTATTTTAAAGAAGGGGGATCTTGTTTTTCGGTGGTGGCATCTGGGCTCTTTGATACGCAGGGTTTGTTTAAGCGGGTCGCGCAAGAGCAAATGGAGCAAGTAAATCACTGGATGCAAGTAATAGGTATCGCCCATTTAGCAGAGAGATCCTTCTTGCAGATTTCAGGCGGAGAACAACGTATGGTGTTGATTACGCGTGCCTTAGTGAAGAATCCAGAACTGTTAATACTCGATGAACCATGCCAAGGATTAGACCGTGTGCAGACGGAGCATTTGAAGTCAGTGTTGGATTATTTGGCAGCGAATTCAGAAATGACCTTGCTTTACGTTAGTCATTATGACCGCGATATTCCTGCTTGTGTGAATCGGGTTTTGGAATTAAAAAGGCTCTGAAATCGATGGGCTAGGTTGAGAGAACCATTTAGGCCCCTCTGCCGTCATATAAGCGCAATCTTCCAGTCTTACACCAAATTCGCCTGGAATCGCGATGGTAGGTTCGATACTGAAACACATCCCTATTTCTAAAGGTGCCTTATTTCCGCGCACCATATTACCCCATTCGTGTCCGCTCATACCGATGCCGTGTCCTGTACGATGTGGTAATCCCGGCATTTTATAATCTGGTCCAAAACCCGCGTCAACTAATACTTTACGCGCAGCAAAATCCACATTTTCTGCCGGCGAACCTAGTTTAGCGGCCTCAAATCCGGCTTGCTGAGACTTCTTTTCTAAATCCCATATTTGTTTTTGCTTTGCGCTAGGCTCTCCAAAAACAATCGTCCGTGTTATATCGGATTCATAACCACCCACGCTGCATCCACAATCTAACATGACTACATCACCCGACTTTAAGATTTGTTTTTTAGAACTTCCATGCGGAAAAGAACTAGCCACCCCAAAAGTCACCGATGCAAATCCATGTACCGTTCCTTGCTCTGCGTGTGCTTGAGTAATTTTTTGGGAGATTTGACGTGGACTACAGCCTAAGCTTAAAGCGGCTATTCCTGCTTGTATGGCTTTAACCGTGGCATCGTTTGCCTTTTGCATTAAGGCAATTTCGGCTGGGGATTTAATGATTCGGCAAGGAATCGTAATCGGATCAGCACTGATGAAGTTATAGTTTGCACCTGCTTTTCGCAGTCCATCGAAAATGAAGAAACGACAGAATTCCTCGATACCTATTAGGCCTGCATGAATTCCTATACCTTGTAAAACGCAAATAGTTAAGGCAAATGGATTCTCATCCTCTTCCCAAATCTGCACTTTCGTTCCCGCCGGAGCCATTTCTAGAAATCGGTCTTCCTCAAATGCCGGGCAAATAAACTGAATCTCACCCTTTACCGGAATTACGACTAACATCGATCGCTCGGATGGATGCCAATTAATGCCCGTGAAATAATTCAAGTTAACCCCTGCATCTAAAATGATGGCCTGAATTTGTTTTTCAGACATCAATTTCTGCGCCTTCGTCACTCGCATCTTACGTTCTTCCGCACTGATGGGTGTAAACTCGAAAGGCGCTAAAGGCGAGGAAGATGAATTTAGGGAAAGGGTAGAGGCCAATAGGCCTCCTTTGATGAAGTTTCTACGTTGCATACCTAAATTTAAATTAAAACATTTACAATAGAAATTCTCCCGGGATGAATTAACTTTAAATTCAGAACTTAATTATGCGTCTACTTTTTATTCGTTTTTCGGCCATCGGTGACATCGTTTTAGCTTCCCCAGCACTTCGCTGTGCGAAGCAGCAGATTCCTGGTGTGGAGATTCATTTCTTAACAAAGAAGTCGATGAAGGCGGTAACTGAGGCGAATCCATACGTAGATCACTTTCATTATTTCGAAAATGATTTAACCGCCACCATCCAAGAATTAAAGGCCTTTTCCTTCGATTATATTATCGATTTGCATAAGAATTTGCGCAGTTTGCGGATTCGTAAGGCCTTAGGTGTCCCTTATTTATCCTATAATAAACTGAGTGTTGAGAAGTTTTTATTAACCAAATTCGGAGTGAATCGGATGCCTGAGCGTCATATTTCATTGCGAAGCGTGGATACCTTATCCCCATTAGGCGTCACTTACGACGGAAAGGGGCTGGATTATTTTGTTCCGTCCGGCACTAGTGAGCCCTCCTTTTTTCCTGGCGGCTATGTGGCTTTAGTCATTGGAGCCTCCTATTTTACGAAGAAATTGCCTTTAGATTCATTGAAGGTAGTATGTTCCCAAATTCCGTACCCCATCGTCCTAGTGGGTGGAAAAGAGGAAAAAGCGGATGGGGACGAATTAGCATTACTGGATCCTGCGCGCATCGTAAATACCTGCGGCACTTATTCTTTGCATGAATCTGCTTTAATTGTTTCCAAAGCCCGAGAAGTCATTTCACATGACACCGGCATGTTATATATCGCTTGTGCATTTGATAAAAATGTGATTGCCATCTGGGGAGCCACATCGCCCGCCCTACAAGTGGAACCATTGATGCCTTCGGAATCCTCTGCTCGCGTTTTTCAATCTATTGTGCCTGACTTAAGCTGTCAACCTTGCTCGAATTTTGGGACAAAAACATGTCCTAAAGGCCATTTTGATTGTATGAAAAAACAGGATTTACCGGAGATTATCAGGAAGGTCGAGGAGATGTGGGACGTTTAGGTGTATTTCAATCGTTTAAGACTTCCTTGGTAAGCTTGGTAGTAGTTTTTTTGGGCACTTTCATCTAGGAAAGAATTTCTTATTAATCTTTCTACCTCTGTTGGGTTCGCTAGCATTTGAGTTATAATGCGTTCCACCATCTTCTCTGGGATATGGGCCAGTTTACCCAATTGTTGAAATTGGTTCAGTATTTTGCCTTGGTATTGTGATTTAGGGTAGAGACCACCTTGAAGTGCGAAATCAATTTCTGCCTGGTGCATCTCTGTGTTTAAAAGATCATAGGCAGGGCTCAAAACGAAATCACCATCGGATGTTTCCAATAAGGAGAAATTCTTTAGATGCGCGTCCCCATTTGAGAATAGGTAATTAAAAAGGATGAGTTTAAATAGTTTAGAAGCTTCGACGGCATAAGCAGGCACGTATTGTTGCATGATTTGGAACAATTCGAGGTAATTTCCTTCGTATTTGTAGTTAATGCCATGGGTTTGTGGCGTTCTGCCTGCTAAAACGGCAAAGTCCTCTTTTGCCAGCTTTTGTCCTGCCTCATTATAGTCGAAGCGTTTCGTTAAATAGGCCATTTCTCCATTTTGGAAGAATATAATCCCATTCTCCGCTGTCTCTATTTGAAACACCTGCCGGGCAATCTGCATCGTTAGATGTTCGTTTGCAGGCATCCCGTGTTTATTCCTTCCTAAGGTAGGAATCGGCTTCAAAAGGTACTGCCCGCTTTCCCCTGGTTGTGCAAGTCGCAATTTATTCTTTTCTAATACCAAAGAATATTTCTCCTGAGCCCCAGCAATTGACATACTGGTTCTATTCTCAAAGAAAGTACCAGCAACCAATTCAGAACTCGACGGAGAATCATAAGGAAGTACATGAGCGACTTTATGATTAGAGAAAAGTCGTTGAATGGCAGAGCGGCTGTAGGTAGCATTTCCTTCCGTTAACGTACTTGGACAAAAGAGAAGTTGGGTATACATTTAGTTCAGTGACTGATGAATGGTGATGGCTCCACTCGTATCAAATTGAGCGGTGTGAAGTAGCATTCCAAAATGATCCGCCGGGTCTATCTTCTTGAATTTACAGACCGCCTGTTTGTTTGCTCCCTCCGGTAATAAATGAAAAAATACGGGGAAGAGGTGAGGGGATTTGAACCCCTTTTTTGACTTCGGCATGGTCAAACTTATGGCCGGTTTTTTCTTGTCTTCAAGCCATGTTTCTAAATACCGAAAATGAAAACTTCCGTTAGCTAATTGGCTCAAAATTCCTGCCGGTTCAGTCTTATATAGAATCGTTGTCGACCTCATTTTCTATGCTTGTATTTTTAATTTCTAATCGCAATTCTAACCCTAAAACATCAGCTAATTTTTGAATGGTTTCTAAGGTCGGATTACCGTTACCTGCTTCCAATTGTTTAATCGTCCTTAAGCTGACACCTGTTAACAAAGAGAGCGTTTCTTGAGTCACTTGCAGTCTAATTCGGCGCTTTTTTAGGGTTTCGATGAGGTTATTTAGGTGCATTATAATGCTCTTTTGATTGTTATAATTTCGAAAAATAGCTTATTTCAGTATATTATGTGCAATATAATGCACTTTTAAATGAAAATAAAGATTTTCGACTCCTTTTTTAATTATAACCGTTAAATAAATACTTTCGACAAAATAGATGTACTATATTATAAGTTCTTAAATTCAATAAAACATAAAATTGTATCCCATGGCGAATTCAACTGTGAAGCAAAGACAAGACTCAAGTGGTCCTAGTTCGTCTAGAAATTTATACCTATTATTTTTACTTCTTTTGTGTATTGGAGCCTTTGCAACGAACCCTTCTTCTGCTGAACATAAGCTCATTTTGAAAGATAAGATGCGGCAATTATTGAACTCAGAAATCGATAAACTAAAGAGTGAAAATGACAATGAATTTGCTCAATTAGGGGCAACGTTTGGAGCTGCAATTGGAGGTGCATTTACAGATAAGTTTGTAGATGAAAATGTAGTGATTGATGATTATTATTTATTCTCAATTACCAACTTTCGTTGGGATGGAAAGATCAAAATGGTAGGGGTGGGGATATTCGGAAAAGTTATTTTACACCCCGATATAGAGAAAAAATTGAAGGATGGTTTACCTAAAAATTGATTTTTATGAATAGAAATTCACATGATAGATGGCTAGGTGGGGTATTAGGTGGAATGGCTAGGTCATTCGGAATTTCCTCTGGTTTATTACGGGCTATTTTCATCGTTTTATCGCTAGGTATTGGTGGTTTGACCTTTGGTATAAGCCTTGGCGCTGTAATCTTGATTTATTTAATTTTTTGGATGACTTTATCCAAGCAGTAGATAATTAATTATAAATTATATGAAAAAAATAGCTTTATTAGGCGCTATCCTTCTATTTAGCTTTTCAGCTAAGTGTCAAAAGATCTTTTCTGTAGACTATGAAAGCCAAGCAGATGTTAAGATATTTGTTGTTAATTATGAAAGTCAGGCTGATTTAAAAGTTTTCAAAGTGAAATATGAAAGTCAAGCAGGAATGAATGATGGCAAGTGGTTCTTTACTACTTATGTGAGTCAAGCTAAGAAGAAGATCTATTTTGTTCGCTACGAAAGCCAAGCCGATTTGAAAGTGTATTTCGTTAATTATGAGAGTCAGGCTGGTTGGCGTAATTCATCTAAGCAGCATTTGTTGTATTAATCAACACTATAAACATTGTTTAAATCACAAAAGATAAGGATTACAACTGCCATAAATAAAAAATTGGCTACTTTATTAATTTTAGGTTGAAATAGTAGGGATTCAAAAGTTATCAATTAGATAAAATATAGACAAATAGAGAATTCAAGTTGTCTAATCCGAATTCCCTTAAAACTATTTTCATTTCAAGAATGCTTAATTAAATTTATTATTACTTTTAGAACCTATAATTTTCAACACCTCATGAACAAAATTTGTAGTTACTCGAAATTTGTTTTCTTAATTATTAGTTTTTTCTTCTTTCAATGTAAAGAGGACGCACCCAAAGTTGAGCCAGTAGTAACGTTGTCTGAACCGTCTAATATTACGTCTAATACAGCAACTATTAGCGGTTTAGTTACTTCAGACGGTGGAGTGGCAGTTATTGATAAAGGTGTTTGTTGGAGTTCAACTAATAAATCACCTACTATATTAGACAGTAAGACTTCAGCAGGAACTGGTCCAGGACCTTTCTGAGGTTCAATTACTGGACTTGCACCAGGAATAACTTATAATCTAAGATCGTACGCTACCAACTCTGTTGGGACAGGATATAGTAGTGTTTCTACCTTTAAAACGCTGTCTTCTTTACCTACTATTACAACCACTGCCATTTCCTTAATTACAAATACTAGTGCAGTTAGCGGTGGCAATGTCAGTGCTGATGGGGGTGAAATTGTTTCTGTCAGAGGTGTTTGCTGGAGTACTAATCAAAATCCAACAATAGCCAACAGCAAAACTATTTCAGATGGAACAGGAACAGGTGCCTTTACTAGTTCAATTACTGGATTAATTCCTAGCATGACTTATTATGTGAGAGCCTTTGCTACCAACAGTAATGGCACATCTTATGGAGCACAATTAACTGCAACAACTGCTTCAGATGGCCAATTTAGGGCTTATGTATTTGTTGAAATTAATGATGCAGGACCTCGCACCGCTCTTGCTAATTACATGGCTTCTAAGGCAATCTCAGGCTCAATCTTTAGGGGTCTTTTGTTAGGTTCTCCTTCTCAGGTACAATCAATATTTGACGCCCAAATGAATGCTTACTTAAGTTACCCAGGCTGGGGAAGTTCCGAACCTGATATTTTTTCAGCACCTATTTCAACGACATCAGGTGGATTTGATAAATATGGTATTTATATTGATGCCTATAAGTTCCAAACTATTGAAGTTCCTGGAAATACTATACCAGTTGGAGTTTATGGCCAATTTCTTGTTTTGGTTCCCATATCGGCATTAAATGGAAAAAGTTATTCTTCGATTTTTATAGGCAGATCAGCAGCTGGTGTTCAGGAAGTGCAGTGTAAACCTTTTGCTGATCCTATTACTTCTTTAACAATAAATTATGCTGGATCTGCTAATATCCCAAAAGGAGAATATAAATTATATTTTAATGGTCAGAGCTTTCGTTTTCCTCCCAATAATAGCCCTGTCTATTTCAAAGGAGGTGCATTGATGCCATAATAATTTATGTTAATAATGTAATTCATTGAAAATTTTAAACAAATAAAATAGACTAACAAAGGGATATAATAAAAAGTATATATCATACACCTTTTGTTTCACACGTACGAAGCACTTTCTAATTTAGAATGAGCCTTTAGAAAGTTTTAAGGTTGGTATAATTGTTTTATAGGTCTTTTTGTATATTCTCAAGATAAATCAAGTGAGTCAGTAGCTTTGATATTGGCCAAACATCTTTGATTAGAGAGGGCTTTGATTAACTTTGGTCAGTTATATTGTTCAACAGGTAAAGGTGTCCTGAATCACTCTAGAAACATTGTAAAACAAAAAAGCCCGACATTGCTGTCGAGCTTTTTGAGCCTCCTATCGGGATCGAACCAATGACCTACTGATTACAAATCAGTTGCTCTACCAGCTGAGCTAAGGAGGCGCATTTGAGTTCACAAAAGTAAGCCAAATGGATTAAAACGCAAAAGATTGATTGAAAAAAATTAATCTTTTTTCAATTGTGCGAGTTCTTTTTCCGCTTGAGCAATTTTCTTTTCCACTTCCTCTCGTAGTTTATCCGAGTTTTTAGACTTCGCAAAGAATTCTAAGTTATTGGTTAACACAGCGATATCATTTTCAAGAGTTTGAATTTTCTTCCGCGCATCAGGAGAAGCTGATTTTTTCTCCTCCCCACCCGTATTCACTTCTGAAGCCAATGATTTCAATTCAAAGCCCCAAGCTGCTAATTGCTCTTTTGGTTGTGTACGTGCTAAATCAATCAAAGCATTCCAAGTGTTGCGGAAACTTTCTTGAATTGCTTTTACATCTCTACGTGGTACGAATCCGATTGCGTCCCATGCCGCTTTCTTTTGGCCTAAAGAAGCTAAAAGACTAGGATCCTGTAACATGGCTTCCATTTCGGTTAGAATCGCTTTCTTAGCCTCTAAATTCGCTTCGAACTCTACGTCCTTCGCATTCTTGCCTTTCTCGCGTGTTAAATTAAAGTAGTCATCACATGCTGCCTTGAATTTCGCGTAGATGGAATCTTTTTGTTTTTCTGGTACGTGACCGATCTCTTTCCACTTTTTCTGTGTTTCGATGACCATTTGAGTCACTTCAGGGGTGATGGTGCCCGTTTCTACGATACCATTTACCTGGTCTATTAAAGCTTGCTTCGCGGCTAAGTTCGCTTTGCGTTCTGCATCGATTTTCGAGAAGAACTCACTCTTATGTTTGAAGAAAGTTTTTAAGTCTGACCAAAAGTTATGACTCACCTCTTTTCCTCCATCACGAGGCAATCCACCTTTTAAATTATTCCATTGCTCTTGTAGCGCTAAAACGGCTTTAGATGCCTGATTCCATTCGCTGATATTAGCAGCCGTGAAGCTTGCATAATGCTTCATCAAATCTGCGATTTCACGCTTCACTTTTAAATTATCCGAGAAAACTTGTTTTTGTGCATCATTTAAGGCTCTTTTTTGTTCAAAAAGTACATCTAATGATTTCTTCACACGCGTCCAAAGTGCCTCATTATCGTCTCTATTCGCAGGTCCAATGTGCTTATACTCTTCGAAAAGTTCCTCTGCTTCTTTTAACAGTTTTTGAACATTTCCTCCTTCACTAATGGCAGAAGCCATTAGCTCAAGTTTAGCTGCAATTACCTCTTTAGCTTGTAAATTTTTCTTACGATCTAATTCTAATAATTCAAAGAAAATACTTCTATTGCTATAGAAACGATCCACTAAGGCATGATAACTCTGCCAAAGCGTTTGATTCATCGGACCTTGCACACTTCCTAAACCTTTCCACTCTTCTTGAATCTTCTTGAAGGCCTTAAAGCTAGCATTTACGTGTGCAGGATCTGAATTATCATCCGAATCTACTAATGTTCTTAATTCATTGATTAAACGCGTTTTTCCCTCTAATGCCTTCTCTCTTAATTTTTCTAAATTAGAGAAGAAAGCAGACCTTTCAGTCCGAATAAAGGCAGATATAGCGTCGATTTTTTGCGAGATTTCATCCCCCTTAAAAGAGAATCCTTCTTCTGAATCTTCATTTCCAGCTTTAAAAGCAGCTAAAGCCTCAGCGCGTTCGCCCTGCTTAATGGCTTCCCAAACTGTTCTAACTTCTTTCGTTAATTCATCGACCTTTTTAAAATTCGCCGATGAGGCGCTCGCTTGAAGAATGGCTTTCAATTGCTCGTAAAAAGCAAGAATGCTCTCTTTTGTTGCTTTTGAAAGGTCTAAACTTGGAAATTCCACGGCCTTTTCTTCTACCACAGGAAAAACAACTTCAGCTGGAGCTGCTGCTTCGACTACAGTCTCTTCAACTGCGGTCTCTTCAACTACAGTCTCTTCAACTGCGGTCTCTTCAACTACAGTTTCATCGACTACAGTCTCTTCAACTGCGGTCTCTTCGACTGCAGTTTCTTCAGCTGGCGTTGCTTCAGATACTGTTGCTTCTGCGGGTGTTTCTTCTGGAATAGTGGGAGTGGTTTCCAATTCTTCTGGATTCGTCTCTTCGGTGATCATAATCGTCGTTGTTTGCGTTTTAACTTAACAGTTTTCAAAAATACGCTCCATCGATACAGCATGACCAATTTTCTCTTTTAGGTCTGCTATAGAAATGCGCTCTTGGGTCATCGTGTTGCGATCGCGAACGGTCACGGTGTTGTCTTCCATGGTTTGGTAATCCACCACCACACAATACGGTGTTCCAATTAAATCTTGACGAGTATAACGCTTGCCTATGGCGCCTCCATCGTCGTACGTGGTATTAAAGGCAAATTTAATGTTCTTAACAATCTCTTGTGCTTTCTCTGCTAAACCATCCTTCTTGACTAACGGAAGCACAGCTACTTTCACAGGAGCTAAAGCTGGGTGGAAATTCAAGTAAACACGTTGTTTTTCTTGATCCCCTTCACCCACCGTTTCTTCTGTATAGGCATTGCAAAGAATCGCTAGGAATAAACGATCAGCCCCTACGGACGTTTCGACTACATAAGGTATATAATTTTCGTTTATTTCTGGGTCAAAGTATTGTTGTTTTTTTCTAGATAAATCTTGGTGCGCTTTTAAGTCAAAATCCGTTCTTGAGTGGATTCCTTCCATCTCTTTAAAACCAAACGGGAATTTATACTCAATATCCACTGCCGCATTTGCGTAGTGTGCTAATTTATCGTGATCATGAAACTTCAAAGAACTAGCTGGTAAACCAAGTGCTTGATGGAATTTCATGCGTGTTTCTTTCCACTTTGCATACCATTCCATTTCCGTGCCAGGACGAACGAAGAATTGCATCTCCATTTGTTCGAATTCCCGCATGCGGAAGATGAAATTACGAGCTACGATCTCGTTTCGAAACGCTTTTCCTATTTGAGCAATCCCAAAAGGAACCTTCATTCGGCCTGTCTTTTGGACATTCAAGAAATTCACAAAAATCCCCTGAGCTGTTTCAGGACGTAGATAAATCAAACTTGCATCCTCAGAAACTGCGCCTACTTGCGTCGAGAACATCAAATTAAATTGACGTACCTCAGTCCAATTAGCCGTGTTCGACACGGGGCATTTGATATTTTCATCAAGTATAATCTGGCGAACTCCGTCTAAATCTCCTGCATCTAAGCATTTCGCCATCTTTTGTAATAACGCCTTCGCCTCCGTCTCTTTTCCTTCATCCTCTAATTGCGCGGCTCTTTCTTCTAACAGTGTATCAGCCCGATAACGCTTTTTAGAATCCTTATTATCAATCATAGGATCGTTGAACGAATCGACGTGACCTGATGCTTTCCATGTTGATGGGTGCATAAAAATCGATGCATCTAAGCCGACTACATTGTCATTCAACATGGTCATTGCTTTGTACCAAACCGCTTTTAGGTTGTTCTTAAGCTCAACACCGTTTTGACCATAATCATATACCGCTTGCAAACCATCATAAATTTCCGAAGAAGGAAATACGAAACCATATTCTTTCGCGTGTGAAATAATTTCCTTCAATGCCGAGGCGGTATCTTGTTTTTTGTTTTCCATTAAATCGAAATAAATCTTGTCATATTGATTTGCAATTTACCGAAAAGAATCAAAGAATGAGGCTTGCAACGTGTTTTTTCTTAATTTTACCCAGATTTACAAGGTAATAACCAAGATATTGATGAAAAACGTTTCCTTCGCCTTAATTCAGCTATCCTGTAGCTCAACTGTTTCTGAAAACTGGCAAAAAACGATTTCCTCTATTCGCGACGCCGCGAGTAAAGGTGCGCAAGTGATTTGCTTGCAAGAATTGTTTAAATCGGTTTATTTCTGTTTTGAGGAAAAGCAGGATTTCTTTGCTTTGGCAGAGGCGATCCCGGGTCCTTCGACGGAGGAATTAGGAGCTTTGGCAGCAGAATTAAAAGTCGTAATTATCGCCTCCTTATTTGAAAAGCGAGCAGCGGGACTTTACCACAACACTACGGCGGTGATTGATGCCGATGGAAAATATCTCGGAAAATACCGTAAAATGCATATTCCAGATGATCCGGGATATTATGAAAAATATTATTTCACTCCAGGAGATTTAGGTTACCAGGTTTTTGATACGATGTATGCCAAAATCGGTGTGCTGATCTGCTGGGATCAATGGTATCCCGAAGCAGCTCGTTTAACTGCCCTAAAAGGTGCCGAAGTTTTAGTGTATCCTACTGCTATCGGTTGGGATTTAGAAGAAAAAGACGGTGAAATCAACCGCGAACAATACCAAGCCTGGCAAACTATCCAGCGATCTCATTCAATTGCAAACGGCGTTCCTGTCGTTTCTGTGAACCGCGTAGGCGTAGAAAATGGTCAACAATTTTGGGGAGGAAGCTTTGTTTCCAATGCCTTCGGACGTGTTATCTTCCAAGCCTCACATGATCAAGAAGAAGTCGCTTTAGTCGACGTAAATGTTGATTCTAGTGAATACTACCGAAGAACGTGGCCTTTCTTTAGAGATAGGAGGATTGATTCGTATGGGGGGATTACGGAGAGGTTTTTGGACTAAATTAAAGCATAAAGCATAAAGCACAGAGCATAAAGAATAAAGGTTGAATAAAAAGAGCTCGAAATTCGAGCTCTTTTTGATTTTATGAAATATTTTACCTGAAATCATCGCCGAAGGCGATTCCAACTCTGTGCTTTATTCTTTGTGCTTTATGCTTTAAGCATTAAAAATCAGCTTCACTGATTTTTAATGCGCTTCCAGCCAATTTTCTCCCACGCCAATGCCGGTTTCCATCGCGACACCTAAATCCATGGCCTCGCACATGATTTTATTAATCTGCACTTTTAGGTAGTCGACTTCGACTTTATGCGCGTCGAACACCAATTCATCATGAACGGTTAGGATCATCTTAGATTTCAGGTTCTCTTTTTCGAGAAAGTCTTGGATTTGAATCATCGCGACTTTAATCATATCGGCGGCAGATCCTTGAATAGGGGCATTGATGGCATTGCGTTCCGCAAAGCCACGCTCGTTCATGTTTGCGGATAAGATATCACGCAGGTAGCGACGACGACCTAACACGGTTTCAACGTAACCATTTTCGCGGGCGTCGGCGATGCTTTGGTCCATAAAAGTCTTCACCTTAGGGAATTCGACGAAATATTGATCGATGATTTCCTTTGCTTCGGTACGTGAAATGGCTAACTGGGCGGCAAGGCCAAAGGCCGAAACACCATAAATAATCCCAAAATTCACCGTTTTCGCCTTGCGACGCATATCCGATGTGACTTCTTCTAATGGAACGTGGAATACTTTAGCGGCTGTCGCTTTGTGAACGTCTAGTCCGTTATTGAAGGCATCCAGCATGGAATCGTCTTTAGAAAAGGCGGCCATGATGCGGAGTTCGATTTGGGAATAATCCGCTGATAAAATCAGGTGGTTTTCATCACGTGGAATGAAGGCCTTGCGGATTTCACGACCACGCACGGTACGAATCGGGATGTTTTGTAAGTTAGGATCCTTCGAAGATAGACGGCCGGTAGCAGTCACGGCTTGCATGAAGGAGGTGTGAATCCGGCCAGTTTTAGGGGATATAAGGGCTGGAAGCGCATCTACATAGGTCGATTTCAATTTCTGCAATTCGCGGAAGTCAAGAATTAAAGAAGCGATTTCATGTTCCGATTCTAATTTAGATAGAACTTCTTCGCCCGTCATGTATTGACCTGTTTTGGTCTTTTTTGCTTTCGGATCTAGCTTTAATTTTTCGAACAAAATCTCCCCTAATTGCTTGGGCGAGGCGATGTTGAAAACTTGTCCAGCAGTCGCAAAAATCTTTTCTTGAACGGCTTTGGAATCGGCTTCCAACGTTTTAGACATCTCCTGCAAAAAAGGAACATCTAAGTTTATACCCTCGCATTCAATGGCTGATAAAACACGTGCCAGCGGCATTTCAACTTCATCTAAGAGCTGAACGGCCTTGGGATTAATCGTCAATTGCTTATCTAAAAAGGGTTTTAATTGCAGGGTAATGTCTGCATCTTCCGCGGCGTATTCTTTGATGAGGTTTAGCTCCACTTCCCGCATATTGCCTTGCTTAGCCCCTTTTTTACCGATTAAATTTTCAATCGACATGGGTTCATAGCTTAGATAGGCGAGTGCCAAAGCATCCATTCCGTGGCGTTTCTCCGGTTCGATCAGATAATGCGCGAGCATGGTGTCGTAGGTTGCCCCTTTGATTTCAATGCCGTAATTACGCAGGACGCTCATGTCATATTTGATGTTTTGAGCGATTTTAATGGTGGATTCTTTGGCAAAAATAGCTTTAAATAAATCTGCCTGTGCCTGACAAGCAACCTGATCCTCCGGGAAAGGCACATAAAAGGCCTCACCCTTGCGGTAAGAGAAGGACATGCCCACTAATTGAGCCTCAATGGCCACTAAACTCGTTGTTTCTGTATCAAAACAGAAAGAATCCTGTCGATCCAAAAAGCTAATCAAGGACTTAATCGCACTTTCACCCTGAACTAAATGGTACTGGTGCGCCGTATTGCTTAAATTTGAATAGCTGGTCGTGCTTTCGACTTCTTCTTCCGCTTCCACTTCCACTGACGATGTGGCAGCGATAGGCGAACCGAACATATCCATTTGGTTCGAATCCACTTTAGGCGAAGCTTTTACTTTAGCCACCACGGGTTCGTCCTCTCCTAAAATTCGTTTGCGCAGCGTTCTAAATTCTAATTCTTCTAATAAGGGTTCTAATAAAGCGCGATTAGGCGGCGTTGCTACTAGTTTTTCCTCTTCATATTCAATAGGTACTTCGAGCATAATACGGGCCAAATGCTTTGAAAGGATGCCTTGCTCGCGGAAATTGACCAAATTTTCCTGCAATTTTCCTTTCAGTTGATCGGTATTGTCTAATAAGTTTTCCAAAGACCCGAATTGCTCGATCAGCTTTTGAGCGGTCTTTTCACCCACTCCAGGAATACCCGGAATATTATCCACCGCATCGCCCATCAAACCGAGCATATCAATCACTTGATCCACGTTTTCGATGTTCCAGCGTTGGCACACCTCTTTAGGCCCTAAAACCTCTACTCCCTTACCCATAAAGGCAGGTTTGTACATCTTAATTCGTTCTTCTACTAATTGTCCATAATCCTTATCTGGAGTCATCATATAGACTACGATATCCGGATTCGCTCGCACCGCCTTCTTTGCAATCGTTCCAATCACGTCATCCGCCTCATAGCCATCTAAAATCAAGATGGGAATATCCATGGCTTCTACTAAACGCTTCACGTAGGGAATTGCAATCGAAATATCTTCTGGTTGTTCCTGACGCTGAGCCTTATACGGTGTGTATTCCACATGTCGAAAAGTAGGTGCTGGTGTGTCAAAAGCAACCCCCAAATAATCTGGTTTTTCCTTATTAATGACCTCTAAGATCGTATTTGCAAAGCCAAAAACGGCGGAAGTATTAATTCCCTTCGAAGAAATTCGAGGTGTTTTAGCAAAAGCAAAATGCGCGCGATAAATCAAAGCCATCGCGTCAAAAAGGAATAATTTTTTCATGTAATTCAGCTATATTTGGGGATAGAGATTGCCTTTGTAAATATA
>CAMDSI010000017.1 GCA_945906915.1 Spirosoma fluviale
GACTTAACGGCCTTCATTAAAAGAACGGTGAGTGGGTTTTAATAAAAATGAAAGAGCCGCGATAAATGCGGCTCTTTTTTTATTGTTTTCTAACCATCAACTTCTTCGTGGCGACGGGTTTGCCATCCACTAGCAACTGATACATATAAAGACCACTATTTAATTCCCTTAAAGAAATCTTCGCTGAGCGATCATCTCGGTCTAAATCTATTTCTTTCACCACCGTCCCTAACACATTGTAAAAAGCAATTTTTACCTCCTGGTTATTACCAGAAAATTGATAATCAACAATCGCATAATCGGCGGCAGGATTAGGGTAAAGATGAGAAACAAAGATGCGATCCCCTTGGTATAACAAGGTGTCATTTTTAAAGCCCAGCAAAGATGCTAGGACGAATAATAAAGTGATATGTCGCAATACTAATTTCATTCTCAAATCGTTGAAACGAATTTAGTACAAAAACAGACCGCTTTTATTTTTTTAAGGTTTTTTAACAAGAACTTGATATTCCACTCGATTTAGAATCGTTTGCAGAGAGGGCTTTTCTGTGATTCGCCAACGGAATCCATCCAATTGCTGGAGATCTTCTTTCCATTCTTTAGGAGGCACGAATTTCGCCTCGGGCTTAGTGATGAAGGCAATTTTCTTTACCGCATTATCCTCAAAAAACAGATTCATCCGACTGCATTCCACTCGATTTAAACCCGTAGTGACTTTTTTATCGTCAATGACATAATAAATACTCTCTCCATTTCCCTCTACATTCACTCGATTCAATTTCGAATCCTCTTTAAAATGTACCCATATTTTGCGCCCTTTGATTTGATTGTATTGATTAGCAGAGTCGATTGAAATGACAAATGATTTGCCCCTCAATCGCATTTCCTTTAGCTTTTGGTTCCCCATAAATAAAGAAATCGAATCGGCTTGAGATTGTGAATCCTGGGTCCAGAGTATGGGTTTCTGGTAGAAATGAATAATCGAATCCTGGACATTATACCCTAAAGAATCGCACCTTCCTGAAAGATCCGACTTGTAAATCAATACATTTTTATAGGCAAATAGCTTCCGAATGGAATCCTTTTTGATGTTAACAGACACCAGCGTGTCCGCCGTTAAATACAGCGTATCCTTTTCCATGATATTTTGCATCCAAGCGTGTCCATAGACTCGGGTGATTCCTGTTTTACCCGCATATCGACCATTATCTCCCTTGAGGATTACTTTTTCTTTTTGGGACAAAAATTCAACACGACCTTTCGCTACCCCAATTTGTGTGGGAGAATCATAGAAAAGGGTATCTGCCGTAAGAATATATTCGTCGGTTTTCGCAGTAGAACGACCGGTGAAATTTGAAACTTTGGAAATCGTATTATAAAAACCACGGCTAGTGATAACCGTGTCTTTTTTCGTAATAATTTCCGTAGGTGCAATGAAATATGCCTCTTTCGAAAGGGTATTATACTTTAATGAATCCGCTCTAACCGAACCACCCTCTTTATCAATTACCCTCACTTTTTCTTTAAATAAGAAGTTTTTAGTCACCGTATGATAGAATCCTTCTCGGCTAGTTAAAGTCGATTTTTTATCAATAATTCTGGCTCCAGAATGATAAATCGCCATTTTTGAATTTAGATCATAATCTAATTTAGGCGTGTTTAATATGATCGTATGATCATCTAATTTCACCCGGCCACTGATAAATGCCTGCCGCATGTTCCCATTATAAAATGCTGTATCCCCTGTAATTGTCACCGTATCGGATTGTATAATCCGAACGTGTCCGTAGGCTTCCACATTATTCGTTGTGGAGTTTAAAACAGCCTGATCGCAAGCTAATGTTGTGGTACCCTGTTGAAGTAAAACACGGCCAATAAGCGTCTTGCGCATGATTAAATCTTGTTGCATTCCGATTAAGCTGTCCGCACGGATGACTTGTAAAAGCTGTCCTTGGGCTTGCGCAAAAAGCGGTAAGCTGAGAAGATAAAACAGGAAAATCCAACCTTTGTAACGCATCTTGAAATTGAATCGCTAATTTCGTAGCTCCATTGAACACGCAATTTACCATATTTATGCTGGAAGATTTTATCCATTTTGTCCAAAAAGAGAATTTATTCCAAGCCGATCAGAAAATTTTGATCGCAGTAAGTGGCGGAATCGACTCTGTTGTACTTAGTAAACTGTTTTCTTTGGCCAAATTCAATTTCGGCATCGCCCACGTTAACTTCAGCCTACGCGGTGAGGAATCTTTAGCAGACGAAGTTTTTGTCAAAAAATTCGCTAAAACACTGAAAGTCCCTTACCATACCATTTGTTTCGATACCAACGCCTTTGCAGCACAGGAAAAAATTTCCACCCAAATGGCAGCCCGCATCTTACGCTACCAATGGTTCGAAGAAATTCGCAGCAAAGAAGGCTATAATTACATCGCTACTGGTCATCACTTGTTAGATAGCGCAGAAACCATGTTAATTAATTTAGTCAGAGGAAGCGGAATCGCGGGTTTCCACGGCATTCCTGTAAAATCAGGCCATCTTATTCGTCCCATGTCCTTTGCGAATCAGGACGCTATTTTTGATTTTGTTGTTTCCCAAAAACTAGCTTGGCGAGAAGATTCATCGAACGAATCCACGAAATACCAACGTAATTTTATTCGTCATGAAATTATGCCCAAATTCCAGGAATTAAATCCCCATTTTGAGCAAACATTAGCAGCAACCAGCCAAAAAATCAAAGGTATTGAAGCTTGGATGCAGGCCGAATTACAATCATTCATCAGCGAATCTTGCAAGACGGATTCAGTAGGTAATATAAGTATTAAGCTACCTTCCATTTCTCCTAAAAGCACCGTATTGCTAACCGAATTATTACTCAGCTATCATTTTAATTCAGCTAGCATCGAAGCAATTCTACAAGCTGACAAAGTGGGGGCGATTTTCGAATCCCCCAGCCATAGTTTAAATATCGACCGCGGAACTTGGATCATTAGTGTAAAAAGTCAGGCCGATTATAAGCCTATCGTCATTTCTGAAGATGATGAAGTTATCCAATTAGTTAATCAGGAATTACATATTTTTATTGAAGAAAAAACGGCGGATTGGAAAGCTATTACAGACCCGAAAATAGCCTGCCTCGATGCAGATACGCTCGACTTTCCTCTCGAAATCCGTAAAGTACAAGATGGCGATTGGTTTTGTCCACTGGGAATGAATCAAAAGAAGTTAATCTCTGATTTTCTAACAGACAAGAAAGTTCCTTTGGCCATTAAAAAGAACACACAAATTCTTTTAAGCAAGGGTTCTGTAGCCTGGATTTTAGGACAGCGAATTGATAATAGGAATAAGGTGACGGATAAGACGGAGTTGGTGGCGGTGTTTGAGTTGAAATCCTCACCGGAAAAGAAGTAAGCTTAGGCATTTTAAATAACAATTTGAAAATTGTGCTGCGCAATAATTTTCTGAATTGCTTTTTAAAATACTCTCAGCCAAATACATTTTCAGTTAAAATAATTTTAATCAAAAAACCTCTTTTATTCTTTCGGACTTTCGCTAAGCGGCATGCGACTACTGTCTACTGACCACTGTCCACTGACTACTGCTGCGAAGCAGCTCGCTATTTTAGTAATCTGCGATACGCCTCCGTCCTAATCGGATCCAACGTACTTAAATAGGTAAAAGCTTGTTGACGTTCCGCGGGAAGAGCTTCGTCCAGAATCGAAATGATTTCTTCGGATTTAGCATCGAAAAAAACGCGAATACTAGCAGCGCCAGGGCGTAAAGTATTCACTTGTCGAATCTGCTTTAATATTTCCAAAATCCCTTTTCTCGTGGCATCTGGATTCTCCGTCATTTTATCTAAATATAGGCGATGATAATCATAATAGATATCACGCATTGCCTGCAAATTTTGATTTAATAGATTCTCAGAAACACCCATTCTACTTCGGACATCCGAAATGATTCCCCAACCTGAGCCGGAGTTTTGGGCTAAATTCGTTAGGTTATTTAATTTCTGAACAAAAGGTTCTCCCCCTTTTGGCCCAAATGAATCGTATGAATACGTCAAGCTTAAATAAGAATAATAAGCCATCAATGAACTCAAATTATCAGAGAAATTATTGTCGTTATAGGTGATTGGGTTACCTAATTGATATTTGAAATTAAAACTCTTGTCGACTAAATTCAATAAAACCGTTTCATACGAGGTTCCAAAAACGGGCCTAAGCACTTGAATACTAGCAGTTGCCTCGATGTCACCTTGAGCAGAGGACTTCGTTAAAAGTAAATTGATGTTGAGTTTGATTTTTTCTTCCGCCGCAAAATTATCAGATGACCACCTGCGGCCATTCATAAATTCCTGCATCGTTCTTTGTAATTCAGCATAGACAGTAGAACCGCCTCTTTGCTGATCGAGCTGTAATTGCTCCGTACTGATGGTGATAGTAGTAGAAAGTTCTTGAGCCTGAACAGCCCAAGAACTAAATAATAATAGGAGCAGAAATCGCATTGATTTCATGATCGATCTCTTTAAATCAAAATGATTTGATCTAGTTTTCAGTCGTACCTTCTTCGCGGTTTCTGAAATCAATTTTATCTGCTAAAAAATCATCAATCGCTAAAGCGGATGGCTTAGGCATGCGCTCATAGTATTTGGAAATTTCAATTTGCTCGCGGTTTTCAAAAATTTCCTCTAAATTATCAACAGTAGAAGCAAACTCAGATAATTTACCTGATAATTCCTCTTTCATCTTGCTCGAAATTTGACGAGCTCGTTGTCCTACAATCGAAATTGATTCGTACACATTGCCAGTTTTAGCAGCAATTTTGTCTACATCACGTGTAATGATGGATGGATTTGTTGGTGTCTTGGACATCTCTATATAATTTAAGATAGCAAATTTAAGGTTAATTTTTAAGAAATACTATTGCGGGCTCGTGGCAATTTTCGAAGTGTTGGATTTCTCTTTTTCCTGCAATGCCTTGTATTCTGCTTCTATTTTAGCAATACGGGTCACTTCACTTTGACTTTGCGTATACCATTTTTCAGCCGTTTTCAAGAAGGTACTTTGTGGGTATTTATCGATGAACTCTAAATAGAATTTCAAAACTTCTTCAAAACGCTCCTTTTGTTTATACTCGATAGTACTTTTTGCCAAATCAAATTGAGAAACTACTTTTAAGTAGGCCATCTCTTCATTATAATCTGAATCCGGGAAATCACGTTGAAAATTAGTGATCTCAATCACGGAAGACTTCAAGGACATGATATTAAATGGAGATGTTTTGTAATATAATTTAGCCTTCTCGTAGGCTTTCTTTTCTAATTTCTTACGTAAATCCTTAATCATTACACTACAATCCTCCCGGTATTTCGAATCAGGATAATTATTCAAATAACTCTGTAATTCATTAATGGCGGATAAGGTCCCTGTTTGGTCTAAATTAAAATTAGGGGACTCTTTATACAGCGAAAAAGCCGCCATATAAATGGATTCTTCTGCGAATTCACTCCTTGAAAAAACCTCTGAGAATCGCTTAAAGTGCGTATTTGCGACCGTATAGTTACTTAATTCAAAATCACATTTAGCTTGGTAAAAAGTAGCCATTTCTTGCGTAGAATCCCCCGTTAATAAGGGTAAAACCTCATCAAAAAGTATTCCAGCCTTATCAAACTCCTTTTTCTTGTAATAGTCAACAGCTGCTTTAAATTTCGTAGGAACACTCGCGCTCTTTCTGAACTTCTCGAACTTTCCACAAGCACTTAAACCAAGTAAAGCGACTAAACCAATAAGTATTTTCTTTTTCAAATTCATAAGCCGCAAAGATAAGTTTATTTTCTGAATTGTAGATGATAGAGCTGCGCATATAAACCATCTACAGCTAATAATTCTTCCTGCGTCCCCCGCTCCCTAATTTCTCCTTTGTCCATGACTAATATTTGATCCGAATTACGAATAGTAGATAAACGATGTGCAATCACCACCGCGGTACGCCCTTTCATTAAGGTAGAAATCGCCTGTTGAATTAAGACCTCCGTCTCTGAATCTACAGAGGAAGTAGCTTCATCTAAAACAATAATTTTGGGATTATGGACCAAAGCACGAACAAACGAAATCAACTGCCTTTGCCCAACACTCAGGGTTGCCCCTCGTTCTTTGACCTCATACGCATAGCCACCAGGTAAAGAAAGGATAAAATCGTGTACTCCTACCGCTTTAGCCGCCTCGACCATTTTATCGTAGGTGATGGATTCATCCCCTAAATGAATATTATAAGCGACTGAAGAGCTGAACAAGAAAACATCTTGTAATACAACGGCTATATTTTTACGTAAGGATCCGATTTCATACGAGGTTAAAGGGACACCTTCGATTTTGATTTCCCCGCTTTGGCAATCATATAAACGACCTAATAATCCAATTATAGATGATTTTCCTGCACCTGTAGCCCCTACAATCGCACACGTTTTACCGGCTTCAACAGTAAAACTCACATTTCGAACCACCCATTCAGGCTCTTGATAAGCAAACGTCACATCGGAAAACTCAATTTTACCTTCAATCTGATCCGCCTGAATCGTGCCATTATTTTGAATATAATCGGTCGAATCCAACAGGGTTAAAATACGTTCGGTGGAAACAATTCCCATTTGAAGGGTATTAAAGCGATCCGCCAACATACGAATAGGGCGATAAAAAAGGTTGATAAACATGATGAAAGCGGTCAAGGTGCCCACCCCCATTTCTTCCTTCACAATATAAGTAGATGCCGCCCAAACGACGAGCCCAGTTCCAATCGCCGCAATAACATCCGCTACCGGGAAAAAGACAGAATACGCAAAAATACCTCTAATATTGGCATCGCGATGCTCCTCATTAATCCGATTAAATTTAGCTAATTCCTGCTTTTCCGCATGGAACATTTGGACAATTAACATGCCTGAAATATGCTCTTGAACGAAAGAATTCAAGTTTGCGACCGCTGTCCTCACCTCATTAAAAGACTTCTTAATGTATTCCTTAAACACATAGGTAGAAAAGACCATGAACGGAACGGTGACTAGTATTATCAAGGTCAAACGCCAATCCGCATAAAACATCACCCCGAGGATTAGGAATAATTGCAATAAATCGCCCGCTATGGAAGCTAATCCCTCTGAAAACACATCGTTTAAAGTTTCAATATCAGACACTGTTCGAGTCACTAATCGACCAATGGGGGTAGCGTCAAAAAAAGCTAGTCGAAGATTGACAATCTTTTCATATAATTGAATTCGAATGTCACGAATGACGGTTTGGCCCAAATAACCAGCCAAATAGGACGTTGAAAACTGCAAGAAAGTTTGCAAAAGAAGGGCGCCAAGCATCCAGCCTAGCATGCGAAACAAATCGGACTGAAAGGTCAGCCCTAAATAATGATCTAACGTGTAGCGAATTAACAGGGGGACAACTGGTGAAATACCAGCCATGCAGAGAATTAAAAAGACTAGAAACCAAAAACGAAATCGGTAAGGCTGAATAAAGCCATACAAACGTTTAATGATATGAAAATCGATTATTTTGGCTGAATTAGCTTCTTTCACTGTTCATTTTATCGATAGTGGAGGAAGCCGCACACGTTCCGCAGCCTTTGGCACAATTCACGGCATTCTTACCCCAAAACTGGTTGTATACTAACCGCACTAGATAAACTAGTGCTGCAGCAAATACGAGAAAGATGATGGCGTTTTCCATGTTAATCAAACCACTTTGACTGCAAAGTTCCTAAAAATTCGGCAAAGATTGGACCTGCTCCAATAATTTCTCCAGAAAAAATGACATTTTGTCCTCCTGAGAAGTTAGTCACCATTCCTCCTGCTTCTTCGATAATTATTTTTCCGGCAGCTACGTCCCAAGGCTTTAAATTTGCCTCAAAGAAGCCCTCAAAACGACCGCAAGCCGTATAGGCTAAATCAATGGCCGCCGCACCCATCCGTCTTAAACCATGGGATGAACGCATTAGTTCCTTTAATAATTCTAGATATCGGTCTTGATACGAAAAATCGTAATACGGAAATCCCGTAGCTAATAAGGATTTTGACAGCGAATTTTCTGGCGAAACTCGAATAGGTGAACCATTCAGGTGAGCTCCATGACCCTTTGCTGCCGTGAACAATTCATCCCGATTAGGCTCATAGATTAAACCTAGAATGGGTTGTTTATTCAAAATCAATCCGACTGAAACCGCAAAAACAGGTAATTTATGTAAGAAATTAGTCGTGCCATCTAAAGGATCGATAACCCAATAAAAGCCATCCCCTACGTCCTCATAATTGGAAGATGTTTCCTCCGCAATGAATCCTGCCTCCGGAAAAATCTGAGAAAGTCCTTGTTTTAATTTAGCTTCTGCTTGTTGATCCACAAAAGAAACTAAATCGTTTGTCCCTTTATAAATAATGTCGGAGCTACTAAACTGAGTAGATTGTTGTAGGATCCATTGCCCCGTTTCTTTCACCAGGACGGAGGATTCTTCCAAAATGTCAACGAGAGGCTTCATTATTTTTTAGCCACCGCTTTAACAGGCGCTACAGGTCCTTTTAACCAATCCGCCAAAATCTGCTGTGTCTCCTTTAAATACGTATCCTTCGCATGCTTATCTTTTTCTTTCGACTCCACTTTCTTTCCATCCACATCTAGTGATTCTGATCCAGCCATCGTAGCCATAACGGCTTCCGTTTCATCTGGCTTTTTCTTTTGATCATCTAATTCTTTCTTGCGCTTATCGTAATTCAAGGCAATCGAATTCGTTTCTTTCAACTTCTTCCAACGCTCTAAATCGTCTTTCAATTTCAATAATTCAGGTTTCGATTTAAGGCGTGTTTGGAAGGCCAATTGCAATTGTTTAACTGCAGCAGGATTCACTTTACCTGTCTTCGTAAAAGTAGTCGAACGAATCATATCCCAAGGCAAAGCACTTGGCTGAGAACTCTCACCAAACTCTTCTGCCGAGAAGGCAGAGGGTAAAGCAAAATCAGGGCTAACGCCTTTATGTTGCGTAGAGCTTCCCGTAATGCGGTAGAATTTCTCCAACGTAATTTTTAATACACCTGGATTTTCTTTTTCAGAACGTACAAAACGACTTAAATCTAACACACTCTGTACGGTTCCTTTTCCATACGATTGCTCCCCTACGATGATACCACGTTGGTAATCTTGAATAGCACCCGCGAAAATTTCAGAGGCAGAAGCTGAAAAACGATTAATCAAAACAGCCATAGGGCCATCGTAAACTAAATCAGGATTTTCGTCATTCTCCTGCGTGATTTGGCCGGTAGATTCTTTACGTTGGACCACTGGTCCAGTCGAAATAAATAAACCCGTTAAATCAACCGCTTCTATCAAGGACCCTCCCCCATTATTTCGTAAATCAATTAATAAAGCATCGATTCCTTCCTTTTTAAACTCCCCTAAAAATTTACGGACATCGGCTGAAGTCGATTTGAATCCAGCTTCATTATTGCGCGCGCCTTCGAAGTCGCGGTAGAACATGGGGATCGTGATTAAACCAATTTTAAGGGTTTTATCTCCTTGTTTTTGGAACAAAATTTCCTTCTTAGCCGTCTGCTCTTCTAATTTAATTTTCTCTCTAACAATACGTACTTCCGTGGTAGGCGAACCTGTTACACCCGAACCAGGTAAGATTTTTAAACGAACAACTGTCCCTTTAGCCCCTCTAATAAGTTTAACAGCGTCATCTGTAAACCAACCGATGATATCCACGAATTTACCTTCATCTCCTTGGGCTACACCTACGATGCGGTCTTTCGGATTAACTTGCTTGCTACGGTAAGCGGGACCTCCAGGAACAAGGTCCACGATACTCACATAATCACCGTCTAAACGAAGTGTAGCGCCGATTCCTTCAAAGCTTTGGGACATATCCTTATTGAATTCCTCTGCTGCTTTCGGGATCATATAGGTCGTATGTGGATCTATACTTTCCGTGTAGGCGTTCATAAAAACTTGGAAAACATCCTCCGACTTCGTCTTCGCCATGTATTTTTCGGTACGCTTATAACGCTCTTTTAATTCACGAACAGACGTTGTATCCGCTTTTCCCCCAATTTTCCAATCCAATAATTGACGCTTCAAATCTTTTCGCCAATAATCATCCAGTTCCGCTTCCGATTTAGACCAAATAGCTTTCTCCCGATTAGGTTGATACGTTTCGTCGATTGTAAAATCTGTCGGCTTATCTAATTGTGCATTGATGAATACATAACGCGCCTTCATGCGCTTTTGATACGTATTATAAATCTGAAAAGCGGAGGTTAAATCACCCAAATTAAGTGCTTCATCAATCGTAAAGCGATACTTTTCTAATTCCTTCATATCCTCCGCTAAAAAGAACACCTTATTCGGGTCTAATTGCTTGATATATGCATCGAAAATCTTCGAAGACAACGAATCATTCACCGGAATCTTACGGTAATGGTAATTGCTCAAAATCTCGAACACCTTGCTTTCGACTTTACGCTGCAAAGCGGATGGCTGTAAATCACCTTCCTGGTAGATAACCTGACTCTGCAAATCGGAACCATGCATAAACCAGACAACTAACAACGAAAGCGGAATGAAAATAGGAAGTATCTTCTTCATAGTTTTATTTTTCAATCTCTAATAATTCTACCTCGAAAACCAAAGCAGAGTAAGGTTTGATTGCTTGACCACCACCACGAACGCCATAAGCTAAATTCTGCGGGATGAATAATTTAAATTTCGAACCCACAGGCATTAATTGTAATGCTTCAACCCAACCAGGAATTACCCCATTTACTGGAAATGAGATAGGTTCTCCACGTTGTACTGATGAATCAAACACCTGACCATCAATTAATGTTCCATGGTAATGCGTTTTCACTTTATCCGTCGCCACCGGCTTAGGACCCGTGCCTAATTTGATGATTTTGTATTGCAGACCTGATTCCGTTACGATGATGGAATCTTTCTTTCTATTATCTGCCAAAAACTTCTCTCCAGCCTCCTTGTTAGGCAAAAACTCTTTAGATTGCTCTAATGCTTGAGCTTCTTGATTTTTCATCATGTAGGCTTGAACGATGCTTTGGCATTGTTGCTCAGTCAATTTTAAAGTACCCCCTTGCGTAGCAGCTTCAAAACCTTTAGCCACCATCGCTGGATTTAAAGTCACTTTTTGGGACTTAAAATTTTGGGCCACTAATACCCCCACGGCATAGGAAACGGAATCTACTTGATTCGAAAATTCCTTAACAGAGACTTTCGTAACAGAGACGGTCAATTTAGGTTTAGTTTTCGTCTTAGTCTGAGCGATAGAGGTTAAAGACACAAAACAAGATAGAATGGCAAGCAATTTAATTTTCATATTCATTGTTAATTTAATTTCTAATCAAAGATTCGAAGATAAGCAAAATTGGCTTTTTTTCAAGAATTTTAACGGCATTTAACTAGCGTCCTTTAGTCACCCAAATTCATTTCTTTAAAAAGTCTTATGATTATCGACTTTTTTTTTGTTAAATCATGGGATTATTCAAATTTCGTAGCTAATTTTGCACCCGAAATTTGATTGAAAATAAATTAGTAGAAATCAGTATAAAAATCATTAAACCCTCCAGTTTATATGGCATCAGTAAGACCAGACGAAGTTTCAGCAATTTTAAGGGAGCAATTATCCCAAGCTAAAACTGTCGCAGAATTAGAAGAAGTAGGTACCGTACTCCAAGTGGGTGATGGTGTGGCACGTATATACGGCCTATCTAACGTACAAGCAGGCGAGTTGATCGTTTTCGAAAACGGTCTAAAAGCTTTAGCCTTGAACCTAGAAGAGGATAATGTAGGTGCCGTATTATTAGGAGATTCTAGCACTGTTAAGGAGGGTGATACCGTTAAAAGAACTAACCTTATTGCCTCAGTTAAAGTAGGGGATGGTATTTTAGGTCGTGTAGTGAATACTTTAGGTGAGCCTATCGACGGAAACGGTCCTATCGCAGGTGAATTATACGAGATGCCATTAGAGCGTAAAGCTCCAGGGGTTATCTTCCGTCAACCCGTAACAGAACCATTACAATCAGGTATCAAAGCGATCGATGCGATGATCCCTGTAGGTCGTGGACAACGTGAGTTAGTGATTGGTGACCGCCAAACGGGTAAAACTGCGGTTTGTATCGATACGATTATTAATCAAAAAGAATTTTATGACAAAGGCGAGCCGGTATTCTGTATCTATGTAGCCATTGGTCAAAAAGCATCTACCGTAAAGCAAATCGAACAAACGCTTCGTAAGGCTGGCGCGATGGATTATACAGTTGTCGTTTCAGCTTCTGCTGGAGATCCTGCACCGATGCAATTCTACGCTCCATTTACGGGTGCAGCCATCGGCGAATTCTTCCGTGATACAGGTCGCCCAGCTTTAGTGGTTTATGATGACTTATCGAAGCAAGCAGTTGCCTACCGAGAGGTTTCCTTATTATTACGTCGTCCACCAGGACGCGAGGCGTATCCAGGGGACGTTTTCTACCTTCACTCTCGTTTATTAGAGCGTGCGGCGAAGATTAACAGTTCAGACGAGATTGCACGTAGCATGAATGATTTACCTGAATCGATCAAACACCTAGTGAAAGGTGGCGGTAGCTTAACAGCTCTTCCGATCATCGAAACTCAAGCCGGTGACGTTTCTGCTTATATTCCTACGAACGTAATTTCCATCACAGATGGTCAAATCTTCTTAGAAACAAACTTATTCAACGCAGGTATTCGTCCAGCCATTAACGTAGGTATTTCGGTATCACGTGTGGGTGGTAATGCACAGATTAAGTCCATGAAGAAAGTAGCGGGTACGCTTAAATTAGATCAAGCACAATTCCGTGAATTAGAGGCTTTCTCTAAATTCGGATCAGATCTTGACGCCTCTACTAAATTAACGATCGACCGTGGTCGTCGTAACTTAGAGATGTTAAAGCAACCTCAATTCGCGCCACAACGTGTAGAAGAGCAAGTTGCGATGATTTATTTAGCTACAACAGGTAATTTAGATAACGTACCTGTAGAAAAAGTTCGTGAATTCGAACAAGATTACATTCAAGTATTACGTGCGACAGAAAAGGCTACTTTAGAAGCTCTTGGTCAAGGTAAATACGATGATACATTAACTGCCACTTTAAAGCGTGTGGGTAATGAAGTAGCAGCTAAATACAAAGCATAAAATTAACAGACTATGGCTTCCTTAAAAGAAGTAAGAAATAGAATTGTATCCGTCAACTCGACGCAGCAAATTACCAAAGCCATGAAAATGGTTTCGGCAGCGAAGTTGCGTCGTGCTCAGGATGCGATACACCAAATGCGTCCTTACGCTAAGAAATTAGCTGAAATGATTGCGACAGTTTCTGCTCAGTCAGAAGCCGGAGCGGAGAATCCTTTCACTGAAGTGCGCGAGATCAAAAATGCCTTAATCATTGTCGTTACTTCGGATCGTGGACTTTGCGGCGCTTTTAATGCGAACGTAGGAAAAGCGACCATGGCTTTAGTTCAAGAGAAATATGCGCATCTACAAGCAAAGGGAAATGTGGAGGTTTTATCTTTGGGCAAAAAAGGAGCAGAATATTTAGCTCGTCGTGGTTATAAAGTGAACGATGCGCATACAGACATTTTCACTCGTTTGAACTTCTCTAACGTACGTGAAATCGGTGAAGCCGTATTAAAGTCATTTACTGAAAAGCAATATGATGTAGTGGAAATCCTCTTCAACTTTTCGAAGAATGTGGCCACACAATTTATTCAAACAGAACAATTACTTCCTTTGGTAGCCTCAGAAACAGGTGAAAAAGCTAGCTCAGTAGATTATATTTTTGAGCCGACAGAAGAAGAAATTATTTCTGAATTAATTCCAAAGTCTATTAAATTGTCCATTTTCCGCGCCTTATTAGAGTCCAATTCATCTGAACATGGTGCTCGTATGACAGCAATGGATAAAGCGACAGAAAATGCGGGTGAATTAATTAAAGCATTAAAATTAGAATATAACCGTTCACGTCAAGCAGCCATTACGAAGGAAATTTTAGAGATCGTAGGGGGTGCAGAAGCGTTAAGCGCATAATAAAATGAAAAAGCTATTTTTCTTACTTTTCTGGGCAATTGCTACCAGCACATTTGCCCAAGGGCTTAAAATGCCTTCGCCAAGCCCTGCTCAAAGCATTAAACAAGATTTTTCTTTATCCTCTGTGGAGGTCAAATATTCTCGCCCTGTGATTAAAGGACGAAAAATATTTGGAGATGTGGTTCCTTTTGGGAAATTATGGCGTACTGGGGCTAATTCACCTACTAGTATTACGGTGGGAGAAGATGTGAAAATTGCTGGCCAAACGCTTAAAGCGGGAACCTACCAATTAATGACAATACCCTCTCAATTTTCATGGGAAATTATCTTCAATAAAGGCACTAATGGGGTGTTTAATTACAAACCAGAAGAAGATGTATTGAAAGTAAAGCTGGCTGTGACCACATTAACTCAATCCGTTGAATCATTTTCGATTCAGTTTGCGAATGTGATTTCAAATAAATTGGATTTAGTCCTATCCTGGGAGAAAGTAAGCGTTTCTATTCCAATAGAAACAGATATTGATTCCAAAATTGCAACATCCATTGAAAAGGCGATGGCTGCTGATACAAGACCTTATTTTGAATCTGCCTCTTTTTATTTTGAAACTGGACGTGATTTGAAAAAGGCATTGGAATGGGTAGGCAAAGCTGCAGAATCAAATCCCTCTGCGTATTGGGTTTTGCATTTACAAGCCAAAATTCAAGCGAAATTGGGTGACAAAGTAGGTGCCAAAGCAAGTGCTGAGAAATCAATCGCCCTAGCCAAAGAAGGAAAAAATGATGATTATGTTACGTTGAACATGAAATTGATTCAAAGCTTATAAATTGAACTATATTCGCAAAAAAAGCCTTTCTTAACAGGAAGGCTTTTTTTAGCATCAGATATGAAGGAAGGAAACGGATTTAGTACGGGAGAAGAAAAAGAGACAGCAGTACTCGTTGCTGTTACGACGCAGAAACAAAATGCGGCGCAAACGTCAGAATATTTAGCGGAGTTGGCCTTTTTAGCCTCAACATCAGGTGTATTGACCTTAGCAAGTTTCACACAAAACTTAGCTAAACCTGATAACCGCACCTACGTGGGAAAGGGGAAATTAGAAGAGATTATTGCTTATCTAATCGCGAAAGATGTGGATATGCTCATTTTTGATGATGATTTAAGTCCATCACAAGTCCGTAACATCGAATATGAAATCTCACTCTTAGGCAAAGAGATGAAGGTGCTAGATCGTAGTTTATTGATTCTTAACATATTTGCTCAGCGTGCTAAAACAATTCAGGCCAAAACCCAAGTTGAACTAGCGCAATATCAATACATGTTACCACGATTAACGCGGATGTGGTCGCACCTTTCCAAGCAACGCGGTGGTGTGGGTATGCGTGGGCCAGGTGAAAAAGAATTGGAGACGGATCGTCGGATTGCCAATGACCGCATTTCCTTTTTAAAAGATAAATTAGAAAACATCGACAAACAATCTTCGACACAGCGGAAGAACCGGGACCGAATGGTTCGTATTTCGCTTGTTGGATATACGAACGTGGGTAAATCGACACTGATGCAAAAATTAGCTAAAGTGGATGTTTTCGCTGAAAATAAATTGTTTGCAACGGTGGATTCTACGGTTCGTAAGGTAGTTTGGGATAACCTCCCATTTTTATTGACAGACACCGTAGGTTTTATTCGAAAACTCCCTACCCTCTTAATCGAATCCTTTAAATCCACCTTAGATGAGGTGCGCGAGGCAGATGTCTTATTGCACGTAGTGGATATTTCTCACCCTAATTTTGAGGAACAAATCGAAGTCGTTCAAGGAATTTTAAACGAAATGGGTGTAGGTGATAAACCGTCTATTTTAGTTTTCAACAAAATCGACCTCTTCCCTGTAGAAGATATTTTCTTTGAAGGATCTGAAGTCGGAATTGACGGCGAGCCGCAATTGAGTAAGATGGACCGAGTGACTGCCTTTTTAAAGAACACACACTGGAAAACCAATACCCCTAAAACGGTATTCATTTCGGCAGAACAGCGCAGTAACCTAGCTGAACTTCGCGAGACAATTATGGATATGATAAAGGACAAACACCAGCAGATTTTTCCTAATTGGTTAGAAGGAAATCACTTGATGGGTCATAATGATGGGTATACTCCAGAGTGAAAGTAGAAATAATAGAGTAGAGAGTAGAGAGTAGAGATTGGCGCTGTAGTTCAACGGATAGAATAGGCGTTTCCTAAACGCTAGATCCGGGTTCGATTCCCGGCGGGGCCACCCAGAGGGAAGCAGAAGAGCGCACCTTCTAAACGCTAGAGACGGCCGGGGTCGCGCTCGACTCGATTCCCGGCGGGGCCACATGACGCGAAGCGTCAGTAGTTAGTCGACAGTAGTCAGTCTGGAGGGAATGAGTCCGAAGCCTATTGGCAGTCATAGCTTCGCGATTTAGTCACGACTGCGTCGTTTAGTCGCCTTCGGTTTAGTCCGGAGCAAATGAGTCCGAATAGCTCTGAATTTGCATATTCAATATAAAATTTTAATTTTATCGCAATTCTACCACTTTGAAGCAAAACCATGAAATTATCAGAACGGCTATCTAAAAGTCCTTACTTTTTCAAAGGGAGTAATTCTGTATTTTTTGACTGGTTTTTAAAATTAGTGTATTCAAGAAAGGTTAAGAAGGGGGAATTTATTATTGAGGAAGGAGAAATTTGCGATAAATTATATTACATAGAAAAAGGGCTTATCAGAATTTATAGAATTGAAGGGGATAAAGAAATTACTACTTGGTTTACTAAAGAAGGTGATTTTGTAACGACCGTGAATAGCTTTCATTTTGGCCTACCTTCTAAAGAATATTTCGAGGCTATCGAAGATTCCGTGATCTATTATATAAATAAAAAGTCCTATTTATATCTAGTCGAATTAAGTACCAATTTTGCTAAATTTTCAATGGATGAACTGTTAACTAATTTATGTGAGTATCAAAATCAATGTGAATTTCTACGAACATTATCAGCACAAGATCGGTTGAAGTACATTGAAATTAAATATCCTTATTTACTTACCAGAGTTAAGCAAAAATACTTGTGCTCATTTTTAAATATTGAGGCTACCTATCTTTCAAAACTGATGAATCCCAAAGTAGTAGAAAGTGAACAAAAAATCCTTGATTAAAAAATCAAGGATTTAAAATACTCCGTGTTCTAAATTATATTTTTATACGCCCCACTCTGATAAGTCAAAATAATAATCATCATTCTCTTTAAACTTCTCCCACCGCCACCTAAAATTCTCAAATTGAAACTCATCACAAGGTAATCTCAATGAAAAGTTTTCGCCATTGCGCAACTTCAAATCAAGATATGCCACATTTTCGACCGACAAAAAGGTTAAATTATGAAAACCAACATCCTTTACTAAAACGATTTTAAATCGACTTAAATTTAAAACATGATCGAATGTTTTGATCCTTAAAGCTTTCATAGCGCCTAAATTTATATGTTTTAAAAATAGCAGAAGTTGGGATTTTACAACATTTTCGAAAAAAACAAAACAGATCCAAAGCGTAAACTTTCAGGGGATTCTGACTTTATTCTTTATGCTTTATTCTTTGTGCTTTATTTGGGAACAATTCAACCTAAATCAGTGTTAAAAAACTATTGAACCTACCTATTTGAGTTACCCTTACACGCATCAACTTTATACTAGCACTGAACAACTTCCCGAATCGTGGGATCAGGTATCAGAATCATGCATTTTCTTGCAAAGTGATTACTTAGCTATTTTGGAAAAATCGTCACCCATTAATATGTCTTGTACATTTGTGGGCATATTTTCAAGCGATAAATTAATAGCGACTGCTTTATTTCAAGAGATTGATTTAGCCATGTTAACGAGTTTTGGAGAAAGAGATAATGTCGTTTTAACTGCGCTTAGAAATTTCTTATTTCGCCGATTCGCCTCCAAATTGCTTATTGTAGGAAATAATATGTTAAGTGGCCAAAACGCCTACGCCTGTTTGCCTTCCGCTAATGAAGAAAAGGTTTTGGTAAAATTAAAGGGAATTTGCGACGCCTGGCCTAAAAAACCTCACCTAACTATTTTCAAAGACTTCACTGAAACTCAAACAAAACCCTTCCAAACTCCTGCCTTTACATCTGATTTCCCTTTTAGTTCTCAACCAAATATGATTTTCGAGATTCGTTCTCATTGGAAAAAGGAGGAGGATTATATAGCGGATTTGACGAAAAAATACCGAGATCAATACAAGCGATGCCGTAAAAAAGGGAGCACGATTCGCAATCAAGAATTAAGTTATGAGGAAATCGTACAGAACGAAGAAACAATTTATTCTTTGTATTTACACGTTGCCTCTAGCGCCCCATTTAATACGTTTATATTACCAAAAATGCATTTTTCGACCTTTAAAAAACAGCTCGGAGATGACTTTATTCTACGCGGCTACTATCTAGAAAATGAGCTTGTCGGTTTCACCACCATTATACGCCACGGCAAAGAATTAGAAACCTATTTTTTAGGCTATGATGACTCGATTCAACGAGAGAAAATGCTTTATCTTAATATGCTATACGACCTTATTGACTGCGGTATTTCGCAAGGTTTTGAACGTATCATTTTAGGTAGAACTGCACTCGAGATTAAGAGCTCAATTGGCGCCAACCCCATACAATTGAATGGATTTATGCGTCATTCTAATGCACTGATTCACAAGAATCTGTCCTGGATTTTCCCCTTATTAGAGCCTATCACAAACTGGATTCAACGCCATCCCTTTAAGGATTAAATCGCCGACGAATCGATTAAGCATTCCACATTAGGGTGCATCCATAAAAACGAAGCAGGGCAATCCGTACCAATTTTGCGTTCCATTATACGTTTAACCGCGTCTTGTTTTCCTTTTCCTGTAATCAAAAAGATGATTTTTTTTGATTGCATGATGCCTTCCATTCCCACGCAAAGCCCATAGGCTGGCTCTGAACCCTGAGAAAGAGCCGGATCATGCGCTATCGTAGATTCGGCTAAAACCGCTTTATGGAAATCCGGATTTAGACTTGATGCTGGTTCATTAAATGCTATGTGGCCATTTTTTCCTAAGCCCAAAATGCAGATGTCGAAAGGTCCTTTAGCCTTGATAAATTGGCTTAAACGTGCACATTCAGCTTCCACTAATTCGGGTGCCGTATCGAAAGTCGTGTATCTTTCGTCAGCTATTTCTAGTGGTCCTAACAAGTGTTTGATTAGATAAGATTCACAAGAATCAGGGTGACTTAAGGG
>CAMDSI010000018.1 GCA_945906915.1 Spirosoma fluviale
AAGTAAGCTCCAAGTTATTTAAAGAAGACCGCCTCCTAGGAGTGCGGTTTTTTTTGCATAACAGTCAACGAGTCGCCGCTATGCGGCTTAGTCGTCACTACGTGACTTAGTCAGAATTGGAGTAAAGATGATAGAGTATAGAGCAGAGAGATGGCATAAAAAAGAGGCTACCGCCTCGTTTTTTATTCACTCATGAAATATCGCCCCGCGCACTTTGAACTTTGCTCTTTGAACTTTGCTCTTTGAGCTTTGCCTATCGACTTCGGACTAATTCCCTCCAGACGGACTACTGTCTACTGATTACTGACCACTGTCTACTGGTTACTGTCTACTTGTCTACTGATTACCAACTTTATTCTTTGTGCTTTATGCTTTATGCTTTACATTTACAGCATGACAATCATCTATATCATTTTAGCCATTTTAGCTGGCATAGGCGCTACCTACATCCTTTTTCAGGGAAAATTAGCTCTATTACAGAGTCAATTAGCACAAGCAAACCAAGATCTGGCGAAACAAACGGCTTTGGAGGCTGAAAATAGAACCTTATTTGGGAAATTATCCCAGATAGAAGGCCAAAATGAGACCTTAAAGATGACGGTTGAAAATCAAAAATCGGATGAGGAAAAACTGCGAAAAATGCTTGTTGAAATCAGCAATGAATCCGTTTTAAGGCAAGGAAAAATGCTTAGCGACCAACAGCAGGTTAAATTAAATGATGTTTTAAACCCACTGAAGGAGAAATTGAAGGAGTTTGAGGAAAAGGTGAACTTAGGCCAAAAAAGTAGTTTGGAGCAAAGTACCGTGCTGATGGAGCAGATCAAGAACTTAACGAGCCTAAATCAAACAGTCACTCAAAAGACAGAGGATTTGACGAATGCCTTGAAGGGATCTAATAAATCACAAGGTAACTGGGGAGAGATGATTTTGGAAAGAGTATTAGAAAGCTCTGGCCTAAAGAATGGGATGGAATACCAAACACAATTTGTGACTAGAAATCAAGAAAATGAGACGATTAAACCCGATGCTGTCATCTTTTTACCCGATAATAAAAACTTAATCATTGATAGTAAAGTTTCTTTAGTTGCTTATGAGAGATATACGAGCGCCGAGGATGGAACAATAGAGAAAGAGGCTGCGCTGAAAGCGCACATTGAATCCTTGAAAACACATATTAAAGAACTGTCTGCAAAGGATTATCATTCTGCGTTGAATTTAACCAGTCCTGATTTTACGCTTTTATTTATACCTATTGAATCAGGATTCGTGGCGACAATCAGCCAAGACACTAGTTTATTTAACTATGCCTGGGATCGAAAGATTGTTTTAGTCTCCCCTTCTACCCTATTGGCTACTTTACGTACGATTGCATCGGTTTGGAAAACAGAATATCAAACGAGAAATGCGATTGAAATTGCGCGTCAGGCTGGTGATTTATATGACAAATTTGTCGGGTTCACGAAAGACATGGAAGATGTAGGAAAGCACATCAAAAAAGCGGAGGATTCGCATAATGATGCACTAAATAAATTAAGCTCAGGCAAAGGAAACTTAATAAATAGAGCTCAAAACTTACACAAACTAGGCATCAAATCGACTAAAAAGCTAAATCAAGGGCTCGTTCAAGATGAGGAGCCGGAGGAATTAGATTAGAGATTATAGAGTAGAGATAGGAGATAAAAATCTATACTCTCTAATCTATACTCTCCTACAAGGTTAGGCTTTCTTTAAAAACTCAGTTCGCAAAACCATCATCGATTTCTCTACTTTGCCTTCAATTTCGGCAGCGTCATCCGTTAGGCGAATGCCTCTTACCATAGTTCCGCGCTTGATTACGCCGGATGATCCACGTACCTTTAAATCTTTAATCACGGTAACAGAATCACCATCTTTTAATATAGCACCATTACTATCGCGAACGATTAATACATCTTCCTCATCCATTTTTTATTGTTTTTTGGTTAATTATCACGTCTCGAAATTACTTTTCCCACGTATTTTTATTGTTTCTAAACCCTAGTAATCGTTGAGCTAAATCTGGACGTTTTAATTGAGTTAAGCGATTTCGAATCCAGTCCTTGTATTCAGCTTTATACCAGAAGAAATATTTATTTTGATTCTGTTTCTCCTCCCTTGTTTTCGCCGTTTTAACAGGCTGCAAGGTATACGGGTGTACACCAGAATAATAGATAACTTCCGCCACTGTCATAGGTGTAGGCGTAAAATCTTGTACTTGCTCTAAATGGAAACCTAAATCTTTTGTCTCTGCAGCTAAATTAGCCATATCTTCTTCTTCACAACCAGGGTGAGACGAAATGAAATAGGGAATGAGCGGTTGTTTTAGGCCAAATTTGGCAGAAATCTCATCGTATTTCTTCTTAAATGCATGGAAATACTTAAAAGATGGCTTACGCATTACGCGCAAAGTGGCATCAGAAGTATGTTCAGGAGCTACTTTCAAACGACCCGAAACGTGTCGCGTAATCAATTGCTCCATGTATTCATCGTGATTCCCATCAGAATTATTCTTATTGAAATCATCCACTAAAAGATCATAGCGAACTCCAGATCCCACAAAAGCCTTCTTAATCCCAGGATGCTTATCTACCTTGCGATAGATATCTGTTAATGGTTTATGGGAGGTATCTAAATTATTACAGATCACCGGATGAATACAAGATGGGCTTACACAACGTGCACAAATATCCTCATCCTTTCCCTTCATTTTATACATGTTAGCCGAAGGACCGCCTAAATCAGAAATGTATCCTTTGAAATCAGGAGCTTTAGTAATTTGCTCCACTTCTTTCATAATCGACTTCTCACTTCGGGAAGCAATAAACTTACCTTGGTGGGCAGAAATCGTACAAAAACTACAGCCGCCGAAACAACCGCGGTGCATATTCACCGAGAATTTAATCATCTCAAAAGCGGGAATAGGACCACGCTTTCTATATTTCGGATGCGGCAAACGCGTATAGGGTAAATCAAATGATTTATCCATTTCTACTTCATCCATTGTTTTGAAAGGAGGGTTAATAACTAAAACGTCCTCCCCTACTTTTTGAATGATTCGATTTGCCTGCCACTTATTGGATTCAACCTCGACGATTTTAAAATTCGAAGCATATTTAATCTTATCTTCTAAACAAACCTCATGACTCGCTAATTCCACCGTTTCCCAATCACAAGAAGGTGCCGTTTTCTGCAAGAAAGCCACTTGATTAATATGGGTCAAATCCCCTAATTTCTTTCCTTCTTTCACCCCGCGCATAATTTCGCGCAATGGCTGTTCTCCCATGCCATAAACTAACATATCAGCACCAGAATCGACTAAAATAGAAGGGAATAATTTATCTTCCCAATAATCATAGTGCGTGACACGACGCAAGGACGCCTCGATACCACCGATTAAAACGGGAACATCTGGATAAATTTCTTTAAGAATCTTTGTATAAACAGTGGTCGCATAATCTGGGCGAAAACCCGCTTCACCACCAGGGGTATAAGAATCATTGGAACGCAAACGCTTATTAGCTGTGTAATGATTCACCATGGAATCCATACAACCAGCTGTAACGCCGAAGAAATATTTAGGCTTACCTAATTTCTTAAAATCGCGTAAATCATCTTTCCAATTAGGTTGAGCAACGATGCCTACCTTCAAACCTTCACTTTCCATGATTCTACCTATCACTGCCGTGCCAAACGCCGGGTGATCCACATAGGCATCACCTGAAATTAAAATCACGTCCAGTTCATCCCAGCCACGTTTTTCAACCTCTTTTTTCGTGAGGGGCAGCCAGTCGGTTATCGGTCTTTCTTCCATAAAGCAAAATTAACGGAATTTAGGGGCTTTACCTATTGAATATCATGCCAAAAATCAGGAATCAATTCACATTTTTTTAGTAAATTCGTTCAAACAGAGGAATTAAACCTATTATCGAATTGAATACCGCCGAATTAATTTTCCAATCAATTACTACATTAACTAGTCCTGCTGAAATAGCTTGGATAGAGGAAAAATTACCTGCTGATGCAAAAGGAATTTCACTCGCATTTGTAATGGTTCCTCGCATCATCGCTAAGCATTCGATCGAAAATGAGCTTTCCATTATAACAGGTTGGAATTGGAAAAATGCGACACTGGATCAATTAGTACGTGTTTATTTCTTAATTCATTTGGCAGAAAAAGAGGATGGAAAATCAAGAATCGAAACCTTATTTGATACGGCTGAGATGAATGAATTAGTCGCTCTTTACCGCGCTTTACCTGTTTTGAAAACACCAGAAATTTGGGTGCAACGCGCTACAGATGCTGTTAGATCTAATATGGGGCCTGTATTTGATGCCATTGCTTTTGGAAATCCATATCCCCAAATTTATTTCAGCGATTTAGCCTGGAACCAATTAGTCCTTAAATGTATATTTAATGATAAACCCATTCACTTAATTGAGGGCTTGGATAAACGCGCGAATCAAGCATTAGCCAATACCTTAGCTGACTTTGCCCATGAAAGATGGGCAGCGGGAAGACGGGTGCCATCTCAGGTTTGGCGATTAATACGAAACTTCCAAACAGAATCAATAGAACAGGATGTAGCAAGGCTTTCGAAAAGCGAAGATGCGAATGATCGAAAAGCCGCTGAATTAATCATCAACAATAGCCCTCTAGAAGCCTGGAAGGCCTTAGAACAAGCAGAACCTATATATACCGCCTAATACTATGTGCCAAAACCCAAACGAAGCCAAATTAAATCCATCGCACTTCGAAGGATCGAACGAAGAACAACAAACCGCCCAAGAAGTAGAGGGCGGATTCGCATCTTATATACAAGGGATGAAGTTCTTTGATCCGCATGTTCACATGACTTCCAGAACGACGGATGATTACCAAGCGCTAGCAGATGCGGGTGTGGTGGCCATTATTGAACCGGCTTTTTGGCTAGGGCAACCTAGAACTGGATTGGCTTCATTTAAGGATTATTTTGCCAGCTTAGTGGGTTGGGAGCGTTTTAGATCGTCACAATTTGGCATAAAACATTATTGCACTATTGGTTTAAATTCTAGAGAGGCGAATAACGAGGCCCTCGCGGAAGAAGTAATGGATATTTTGCCTTTGTTTTTACAAAAAGAAGGCGTCGTGGGTGTGGGTGAAATTGGATTTGATGACCAAACAGCCGCTGAGGAAAAATACTACCGTGCTCAATTAGAATTAGCGAAAGAAATGGGTTTGCCCGTTCAAGTGCATACGCCGCATCGGGATAAGAAAAAGGGGACGGAACGGAGTATGGCAATCGCTTTAGAACATGGTTTAGCACCTCATATGGTAGTAATTGATCATAATAATGAGGAGACCGTTAAATCGGTTTTGGACCAGGGATTCTATGCGGCATTCACTATTTACCCCTTCACGAAGATGGGAAATGAGCGAATGGTAGAGATCGTTAAACAATATGGCTCCGAAAGAATCATGGTGAATTCGGCGGCGGACTGGGGTATTTCTGATCCTTTGGCGATTCCTAAAACAGCAGCCCTAATGAAGATAAAAGGTATTTCTGCGGTGGATATACAAAAGGTAACCTATCAAAACGCGTTGGATTCTTTTGCTCAGAGTGGACAAATCAATGAAAAGGATTTTATTCATGGTCTTGAAATAGATCAATCCTTGAAGTTTAATGGCAATACGGTTTTGCGCGGCGGTCAAGCACCTCGAGTAGACAAAAACTCCATCTTCATTCGCTAATGAGTAAGATCAGAGCTTTTGCCGAATTAACGCGCCCTGCAAATGTCGTAACCGCCTTGTCTGATATACTGGCGGGGTTGGCCATTGTTGGTTTTACTTTTGGGGGTTTAGATTATCAGTTTTACCCTGCTTTATTTTTAGGTTTATCTAGCATGTGTTTATATGCAGGCGGAGTCGTATTTAATGACATTTTTGATCACGAATTAGATACCGTCGAAAGACCGGAGAGAGCGCTTCCTAGTGGGCGAATAAAACGATCAGAAGCAATTATAGGCGGTATTTTGTTGCTATCGCTGGGTATATTTTTAGCCTTTTGGCAAAGTCGATTAAGTGGATTTGTAGCGGTTTTCATTACCGCCTTAGCACTATTTTATGATTGGAAAGGAAAGCATATGCGAATTTTCGGCCCCATCAACATGGGATTATGCCGTGCTTTCAATTTACTTTTAGGAATGAGCGTGTATGAATTGGGTGTTTTGGAACACTTCCCAGTAATCGCCATCCCGTTGATTTACATAGCGGCCATTACGCTGGTTAGCAGAGGAGAAGTACACGGCGGCAAAGCGATTACACTCTATTTTGCTGGGTTTTTATTTATAATCGTGCACGGGTCACAACTATATTTTGCGGAGCAATTGGAGTATGCTTTGGTATTTGTCCTGGCCCACTTTATCCTGATTTTTAGAAAACTTCGAATCGCAATAGCGAATCCTGTAGGGAAAAACATTGGATTAACAGTAAAAACAGGCGTTTTAACACTTATATTAATGAATGCAGCTTGGGTCGCATCGAGTGGACAATGGATCATGGCCCTCTTTGTTTTAGCCTTATTACCCGTATCTTTGGGTTTAGCTAAAAAATTCGCCGTTACGTAAACCTATGCAATCTTTAAAACAACATTTTCAGGTACCCTATTCTTACGAGGTATTCTTCACGGAACATTTGTTTGCTCCTGAAAATCGCATTTTTACTGATTTTGTCCAAAACTACGGCAACCCTAGCTTTCGCAAAAAAATCCTTTTTGTGCTCGACAAAGGAGTAACAGATATTCAACCCCGATTAACGGCGGAGATTGTCAGCTATTTTCAACAACATTCTCCGGCGGATTTAGCCCCAGAAATCCTAGTGCTTCCTGGCGGAGAAGTCTGCAAAAACGATCCTCGTTTTTATGAGGAGGTGATACGCGCTTTAGATGAGCACGGAATCGATCGCCACTCCTTTGTGGCCTGCATCGGTGGGGGTGCTTTCTTAGATATGGCCGGTTATGCCGCTGCCATCTCACATAGAGGAGTGAAATTCATCCGCATTCCGACGACGGTATTATCCCAAAACGATTCCGGTGTCGGCGTAAAAAACAGCATTAACTACCTAGGCAAGAAGAATTTCCTAGGCACCTTCGCTCCTCCCGTAGCTGTATTCAATGATTATTCCTTCTTAGAAAGCCTTGGAGAACGTGATTGGCGTTCTGGCATTGCAGAAGCGATTAAAGTGTCCTTAATTAAGGATATTGCTTTTTTTGAATGGCTGGAAGAAAACGCCGATTCGATGAATCAACGTAGTAAAGAGGTGATGATTGAGCAAATATACCGTTGCGCTGATCTGCACATGCAACATATCGCTAGTGGAGATCCGTTTGAATTAGGCTCGGCTAGACCTTTGGACTTCGGCCATTGGGCTGCACATAAATTAGAATACTTAAGTGATTTTAAAATCAGGCACGGCGAAGCGGTGGCGATTGGAATTGCATTAGATAGCGTCTATTCACATTTATCAGGTTCTTTGAAAAAAGAAGAGTTAGATCGAATTATCAGCTTGTTGAAAAAAATAGGATTTGAAATTTTCCATCCGGCTTTGGCAGAAAATGATAAAATCAACTTAACCAATGGCCTGAATGAATTCAGAGAACATTTAGGAGGTCAATTAACCATCACTTTGCTTGAAAAATTAGGAAAGGGCGTGGAAGTACATACCATGGATCTAGCCATGATCAAAAAATCAGTCGACCACCTGGAACAAATCGCGTAAAATGAAAACGCCTTACGGACACCTGAGTTATTGCAGCAATATTCATACCGGAGAGATTTGGTCGGAACATTTTGCACAATTAAAACAGCACGTTCCGGAGGTAAAATCACAAGTATCACCCAAAAAATCCATGGGTTTAGGGCTGCGTTTTGCGAACCAGGCTAGTATTGATTTGCAAGATCCGGCTCATTTGCAGGAATTAAAATCGTGGCTTACCGATCAAGATTTATATGTTTTTACGCTGAATGGATTCCCCTATGGCGGATTTCATGATACGATTGTAAAAGATCAGGTGCATGCGCCGGATTGGACGACTACGGAACGCAGAGATTATACTATCCGATTAGCGCATATTTTAGCACAGCTTTTAACAGAAAACGAAGGAGGTATTTCGACGTCTCCACTCTCCTATCGCTACTGGTTTAGCTCAGAAAAAGAACGCGAAGAAGCGATGCAGACCTCGACTAAACATTTACTTGAAGTAGTCGATGTTTTAGCTGAAATCGAAAAGCAAACTGGCAAAATCATTCATATTGACATCGAACCTGAACCGGACGGCTTATTAAGCAATCATAGGGATTTTGTGGATTGGTATGAAAATATACTTTTACCTGCTGGCAATTCTACTCTGATTAGAAGACATATTCAATTGTGCTTTGATATTTGCCATTATGGGGTAAGTTTTGATTCACCTAAGTCGAGCATTGCTGAATTAAAGACAAAAAATATTCCGGTGGGGAAGATTCAAATCAGTTCTGCACTTCGGGTGGATTTGAGGAATCAAGAGGCAGCGAAATTAGAGGAATTAAAGAAGTACCAAGAACCGGTGTATTTGCATCAAGTAAAGGCTTTGCGAAAGGATGGAACTTACGAAGAATTTAAAGACTTAGATGAGGCTTTTGCAGCTTATAAACCTACTACTTACGAAGAATGGCGCGTTCATTTTCACGTGCCCTTGTTCTTAGAGACCTATGGCTTTTTAGCGTCCACTCAACAAGAGATTCGGGAGACAATGGAAATTCAAATGAAAAGTCCTTTTACCCGACATTTGGAAATAGAAACCTATACCTGGGGCGTTTTACCATCAGCCTATCAACTACCGATGGCCGATTCCATCAGTCGTGAAATTAAAACTATCACAGATATATTAGGACTATGAAAAAGACTGCTGTAATTGATGTGGTGGGACTCAGCGAAAGTATAATTTCAGCTGAATATACTCCATTTTTGTATGCCTATATTCAAAAAAAGCAGATTCAAAAAATCAAACCTTCTTTCCCAGCCGTAACAACTACTTCCCAAAGTGTCTATTTAACGGGCAAAAACCCATCCGAACACGGAATCGTGGGAAACGGCTGGTATGATAAAATAGATTCAGAAGTGAAGTTTTGGAAGCAATCAAATGCCTTAGTGGGAGCTGAAAAAATCTGGGAAGCGGCGAAGAAAAAAGATCCGAATTTTACCTGTGCCAAGATGTTTTGGTGGTATAATATGTATTCTTCAGCCGATTATTCAGTCACACCACGTCCTCAATACCATTCAGATGGGGTGAAGGCACCTGATTGCTATTCTTATCCCGCTTCGCTACGAGATGAATTGCAAGCTTCGTTAGGTACCTTTCCCTTGTTTAATTTTTGGGGACCTAATGCAAATATCAAATCCACTCAATGGATTGCCGATGCGTCTATCTATGTGGATGAAAATTACAATCCTACGCTGAATCTAATTTACCTACCGCATTTAGACTATTGTCTTCAAAAATTCGGGGTAGATTTACCGGCTATATCCAAAGAACTGAAAGAGATTGATCAGGTTTTAGAACAGCTAATTACCTATTTCGAAGCACAAAACGCAGAGATTATTTTGCTCTCCGAATATGGAATTAACGATGTCAATACTCCGATTCACCTAAATCGCATCCTAAGAGAAGCAGGCAAAATTGCGATTCGAGAGGAGCAAGGATTGGAATTACTTGATCCAGGAGCTAGTGAGGCATTTGCCGTTTCAGACCATCAGATAGCACATATCTATTGTAAAAACCCGTCAGAAACTAGAGCGATTTTAGAAAAGGTACCTGGTATCGCTAAAATCCTAAGTGGAAAAGAACTAGAAGAATACCAGATTGCACACGAGCGTTGCGGAGATCTGGTTTTGGTCGCAGATTCTGATAAATGGTTTACTTATTATTATTGGCTAGATGATGCTAAAGCACCTGACTTTGCCCGATGTGTAGACATCTTCAAAAAACCGGGTTACGATCCAGTTGAAATGTTCATGGATCCTAAAAATCCCTTCATAAAGCTTCGAGCAGCCTATAAATTAGCTCGTAAGCTGTTAGGTTTCCGCTACCGTATGGATGTAATTCCTTTAGATGCGAACTTAGTTAAAGGTTCACATGGAAGTCCATTCTGTGATGAAGTGTATTATCCGGTTTTTATTTCGTCGCAAAATATCAGTAAACAGATAGAAGCAACCCAAGTATATCAATATATTTGGGAAACAATTTTTCCAAAATAACATGAAAAAGATTAGCACTATTTTTGCCTTCATTGTAGCAATGATGGCATTTAACACAAACATCCACGCACAAGGTATGGATCCTCAGGCCATGGTTCAACGTCAAATGGACCGAATGACGACTGAATTAAGTTTATCTAAAGATCAGGTGGCGAAAGTGGAACCGCTTGTTACGGCCAGAATGACTAAAATGATGGAATTACGTGAGCAAGGAATGGAAAGAGAGCAAATGATGGCAGAAATGAAAAAGGTAAACGATTCGCAAGCAGAGCAACTCAAAGCAATCTTAACGCCTGAGCAACTAGAAAAATACAAAACGATGCAAAGCCAAACGCGTCAAGGTGGGCCACCACGAGAATAAATTAGTTTGAGAACATTTCAATTCATAGTACTTCTAATTTCTTATACTAGCTTTTCTCAAGTTCAAAATATACGAGGTAGGCTGCTGGATAAACATACCCAGCAGCCTATTTCATTTGCCGATATCTATTTATCCCCTTCCAATCTAATTGCTAAATCTGATTCTATTGGCAATTTTTCCTTTTTCAAACTCCCGCTTAATTCCTATCAATTACGAATTAGAGCTCTAGGGTATCAGGAATTTAGTATACCTAAAATTGAGCTGATTGCCGGAAAAGAAAGTTATTTAGCCATTGATTTAGAGGAAAACCCCATATTCCTTCAGGAAGTTAGGGTACAAGCAGAAAAACCAAAAGATGTTGCAAAAAATGAATTTGCCATTGTCAGCACTAGACAATTTAGCCTTTTAGAAGCTCAACGTTATGCCGGTGGATTTCAAGATCCCGCAAGAATGGCATTGAATTTTGCGGGTGTAACAAACGCGGGATCAGACCAAAATAATGAAATCATCATTCGAGGTAATTCACCTAAAGGTTTGTTATGGAGAATGGAGGGCATTGAAATCCCAAATCCAAATCATTTTGGAGATGGTCAAGGATCAACCAGTGGCATTATTTCCATGATTAACTCCACTAGTTTAGCCAATTCTGATTTTATGTCAGGTGCATTCCCCGCAGAATACGGCAACGCATCCTCAGGTGTCTTTGACTTAAGCCTTAGACGAGGGAATAACCTTCAGCGGGAATGGATGGCAACCCTTTCGGTAGTAGGTTTAGATGTGGCTAGCGAAGGTCCAATCGGTCAAAAAGGGGGATCATATCGGCTAGGTTTCAGGTATTCCACATTGGAAATATTACTTAAATCAGGACTAGTCAATATTAATAGTGGCAATTTTAAACCTGCCTACCGAGACTTAAATTACTTACTAGAATTGCCTACAAAAAAATCAGGTTCCTTTACTTTATGGGGAATTGCAGGAGCTAATAATACAGAAGACGTAAAAACTAATACAAATGATTACACGAATAGTTATTTAGCCGTAGGTGGAATTTCGCATAAACTTCCCTTAAAAAAGGGGCATTGGAAAACAGTTTTGGCCTACACAACTGAGTCTACAGAAATTATTCATGAAGATTTTAACGTCAAAACTCGCGAACAAACCTACCAATACCCTTCCTGGCGGTTTAGCACCTATTATTTGCACCGCTTTAATTCAACAACCCAGTTAAAAATAGGCATCAATGGCAGTCAATTATCCTATAAATTATTTGAAAATAGAAATAAAATCACCTACTTAGATGAAGATGATAAAACCTATTATTGGCAGCAATATGTGCAATTAAATAAAAAATGGACTTCACAATTAAGCGTTACGGCTGGAATTCATCACTATCAATTTGAGTTAAATAAGGCTCAAGGTTGGGAGCCAAGACTTGGCTTATCCTGGAATACCAATTCAGGTGGTCGATTTAGTGTGGGAATGGGCGTTCACTCCCGCTTAGAGCCCCTCTCTGTCTATTTCTATAAAAGATACAAAGGCAAAATTTCAGAAATGCCTAATCAATCTATAAAGCCAGCCGTATCACTTCATCAAGTAATTGCTTATGACCAAAAATTGGGAGAAAATACACGCTTGAAGATAGAAGCCTATCTACAAAATATTAGTCAAGCGCCAGTGGATTCAAATAGAAACAGTTCGTTCTCTCTTTTAAATTATAGTTCTGGAATTCCTACACAGGTATTAGAAAATGTAGGAAAAGGAGAAAACAAAGGAATTGAATTAACCATTGAACGCTTTCTAAGTAATGATTTTTATTATTTAATTACGGCATCTGTTTTTGACACTAAATATCAAGCCAAGAAAAACGTTTGGTATAATACTCAATTCAATAATAATTATGCAGCTAACCTATTAGTAGGAAAAGATTTTCGTCAGAAGATTTCGGTGAATTTAAGGTATTTGATCAGAGGCGGAAATCGCTATACGCCTATTAATTTTGCTGAATCAATCAAAAGAAATACGACTGTTTTAACTTCAAGTCAAATGATGGAAGGTCAATATCCCACTTTTCATCGATTAGACTTATCGTTTGCTTATAAATTAAATAGAAAACAGCACACGTGGACTTTTCGAGCAGACTTACAAAACGTCCTTAACATAAATAATATTATTGAAGAACGCTATGATGGAAATGCAAAAGCGCTTACCTATCGGTATGCGCTTCCACTTATTCCTATATTTAGTACTCGAGTCGATTTTTAGTACGCTTATTTACCTAAAACAATATTAACAATCCGTTTAGGAACCACAATCACTTTCGATGGGGTCTTACCTTCCAAATGTTTTGACACTTGTTCATTGCCTAAAACAGCTGCCTCTATCTCAGCGGGAGTTGCCGTCACAGGAAAGGCAAGCGTTAACTTCACCTTTCCGTTAAATGAGATCGGGTAATTGAAATCATTCTCTTCTAAGAAGGCCGCATTGAAAACTGGGAATGAAGCATACGATATACTTCCCTCCTGCTCGCCTAAGGCAACCCACAGTTCTTCAGCGATATGCGGTGCATAAGGAGATAACAAGATCACTAATTCACGCAGAACTGATTTTTTATGGCATTTTAACGCCCCTAAATCATTCACACAGATCATTAAAGTAGAAACAACCGTGTTGAAGGAGTAGCGATCTAAATCGTCTTGCACTTTGCGAATCGCCGTATGCAATACTTTCAATTCTTCTGGTGTTGCAGGTGCGTCTGCTAGTTTCGATGTGTTCGTATTATCATCAAAGAATAAACGCCAAACCTTGCGCAAGAAATTATGCGATCCAGAGATACTATTCGTGTTCCACGGTTTAAATTGCTCTAATGGCCCTAAGAACATTTCGTAGACACGTAGTGTGTCTGCTCCGTATTTGGCAATTAAATCATCTGGATTAACGACATTAAACTTCGATTTTGACATCTTCTCCACTTCCCAACCACACACATATTTGCCACCCTCTAAAATGAATTCGGCATCTGCCGGCACATCATTTCTTGATTTTTTGAAGGCTTCTAGGTCTAAGACATCATTTTCCACGATATTCACATCCACGTGAAGTGCCGCCACATCGTATTGATCTTTTAAGCCATGAGAGACAAACGTGACCTTGGCAGAATCCTTTAAGCGATAAACGAAGTTCGAACGCCCTTGAATCATCCCTTGGTTGATCAATTTCTTTGCAAATTCTTCTTCCGGCACATAGCCTACATCTTTCAAGAATTTGTTCCAAAAACGAGAATATAACAAGTGACCCGTCGCATGTTCCGAACCTCCGATGTATAAATCCACTGCTTTCCAGTAGTTAATCTCCTCTTTTGAAGCAAACTCCCCTGAATTCGTGGCATCCATATAGCGGTACCAATACCAAGAGGAACCTGCCCAACCTGGCATCGTGGACCACTCATAATCATATTGACCTTTGTACTTCCAGTCCGAAGCTGCGCGGCCTAAAGGTGGCTCCCCCGTTTCTGTAGGCAGGTATTTATCAATTTTGGGCAACTCTAAAGGCAAATCGGATTCATCAATTAGATAAGGTAATAATTCTCCTGAAGCCGTTGATTTAAAGTAAACAGGCACAGGTTCTCCCCAATAGCGCTGACGGCTAAATACCGCATTTCGCATTCTATATTGTACTTTTCCTTTTCCAATTGCGTTCGCCTCTAACCAAGTAATCAAGGTATCCGTCGCTTCTTTATAAGCCATTCCATTAATCATTCCTGAATTAATGTATTTACCTTCTTTCGTGGGATCCGCTTGTTTTTCGATGTCTTTTTGGCCATCTAAAATGGAAGGAATAGGCAAATCGAAATGCTTCGCAAAATTCCAGTCACGTTGATCTCCTGAAGGTACACCCATCACGGCTCCTGTACCATAACCCGCTAACACATAGTCAGCTAGGAATAAAGGAACACGTTCTTGATTCACTGGGTTGATTACATAAGTCCCCGTAAAAACTCCTGAAACGGTTTTCACTTCCGAGACGCGGTCTAATTCTGAACGGGTTTTGGCCCAATTCACATATTCCTCCACCGCTTCTTTCTGCGAAGGTGTCGTTAATTCTGCTACCCACTCGTGCTCAGGCGCTAATACCATAAAAGAAACCCCATAAATGGTGTCCACACGGGTAGTAAATACTTTTATCTTTTTATCTGAAACGTTTTCGATATCAAATTCCACATCCGTTCCAATCGATTTTCCAATCCAATTGCGCTGTTGCTCCTTCAAGGAATCAGCCCAATCAACTTCTTCTAAGCCTCTCAATAAACGATCTGCATAAGCTGTGATACGCATCGACCATTGGCGCATCTTCTTCTGCTCCACTGGATAACCACCACGCTCTGAAACGCCGTCTTTCACTTCATCATTCGCTAAAACGGTCCCTAATTTAGGACACCAATTCACGACTGAATCATCTAAATAAGCTAATCGGAAGCTTAATAAATACGCATATTGCTCGTCTGTTGACAGGGAATTCCATTCTTCAGCTGTAATTCGAGAGACGTCCTCATCGCAAACTGCTTTTAAACTGATCGAACCTTTGGCAGATAAAATAGCCTTTAACGTATCGATAGACTCTGCTTTATCCGATGCTTGGTTGTACCATGAATTGAATAATTGCATAAAAATCCATTGCGTCCATTTATAATAGGAGGCATCTGATGTGCGCACTTCCCTCGACCAATCGAAGGAGAAGCCCATATTCTTTAATTGCTCAATGTAGCGTGTGATATTTTGCTCCGTAGTAATTGCTGGATGCTGACCCGTTTGAATGGCATATTGCTCTGCAGGTAGGCCAAAAGAGTCAAAACCCATCGGGTGCAACACCTCAAATCCTTGCAAACGCTTGAAGCGGGCAATAATATCAGAGGCTATATACCCCAGCGGATGACCTACGTGCAATCCCGCTCCAGATGGATACGGAAACATATCTAACACATAATATTTCGGCTTCGCCGGATTTACCTGAGCTTGGAAGGTTTTATTCGCTTCCCAAAAGGATTGCCAAGCTTTCTCGATCTCTCTAAACTGATACTCTGTACGCATAAATGATTGTTATTTCAAAAGGAGGTGCAAATTAAGGCTTTTTTATGAAAAAATATTTACTCTACTTTGTTGGTAGATTAAGTAAAGTCTATTAGCTTTGTAGGGAATTAGATAATCTATGCCACCCAAAAGAAATTTTCCAAGTATATTTAATGCTATCCAAACCATTTGGATGCGTGATCGTAGCATCACTGAAGTGATTATTCACATCAGTAATGCGTTGGCTTTGATGATTGTAGGGCATCTTTTATTCACTTACCTGACTGCAGAAAAAGTCATAGCCGTATTTAACACCGTAGATTCCTCCATTTTATATTATGTTGTAGGTGGTTTCATCGCGCAAATGATTGATGGTGCGCTAGGGATGGCCTATGGCGTAACTGCAACCACTTTTTTATTATCAGTGGGAATCACTCCAGCTGCTGCTTCGGCTAGCGTTCATGCCTCAGAAGTCTTTACTTCAGGCGTTTCGGGCTATATGCACTTGAAGTTTGGCAATGTGAATTCCAAATTATTTAAAACACTCGTCATCCCAGGCGTGATAGGTGCCATTTTAGGTGCTTATGTTTTATCAAGCTTAGAGAATTATGCTGGCTACATAAAACCAATTGTATCCGTCTATACCCTATTTTTAGGAGCCATAATAATCCGCAAGGCGTTGATTAAGAGTCAAGAAAAACGTCAATTGAAAAGAGTTGGTTGGCTAGCTCTATTTGGTGGTTATTTAGATTCCATTGGTGGTGGCGGTTGGGGACCTATCGTTTCCTCTACCTTGATTGCCTCAGGACGCCATCCAAAATATACCATCGGAAGTGTAAATTTGACTGAATTCTTTGTTTCGCTCGCATCCTCTCTGACCTTTTTTTTCGTCATAGGCTTAGGATACTTGCATGTCATTATTGGCTTGATCTTAGGCGGAGTCATCGCTGCACCGATTGCGGCGCGTTTAGCGAATAAACTTCCTGTTAAAACCATGATGATTTTGGTGGGAATCGTTATAATCATCGTCAGTCTACGTCAGATTATCTTAGGGGTTCCAAAATTTTTATAGATATTTGCAGTCAATTGTCACAACAGGCTAATGATTGTTACTACGCAAACGCTTTTAGAGAAGTTTTTATCCTCCACAGGAGTATCAACTGATACCCGCAATATCCAAGCTGGCAACCTATTTTTTGCCCTCAAAGGCCCTAATTTTAATGCCAATGCGATGGCAGTGGAAGCTTTGGACAAAGGTGCACAATATGCCATTATCGATGATGCAGATTATTTAGCTGGAGAAAGAACTTTGCTTGTTGAAGATGGACTATTGGCCTTACAAGCACTAGCAACAACTTATCGTCAGACGCTATCAATTCCAATTATTGGATTAACTGGTTCGAATGGAAAGACAACAACGAAAGAATTGATTTTCTCTGTCTTATCCCAAAAGTACCATTGCTTCGCCACCACCGGCAACCTCAATAACCACATCGGCGTCCCGCTTTCGATTTTATCCATCAAAAAGGAGCACGAAATTGCGGTCATTGAGATGGGAGCTAATAAGCAAGGGGATATCCGCGAATTAGTAAATATTGCGCAGCCAACACACGGTTTAATTACTAATATCGGAAAGGCACATTTAGAAGGTTTTGGTGGAATAGAGGGAGTTCGAAAGGGGAAAGGCGAGTTATTCGACTTTCTAAATACCTCAGGTGGTATTACTTTTTTACCTCAGCAAGCTGGGCCAGTTCAAGAAATGTTTCAAGAAAGAGGGATGAAGAATGCCGTTTATGTAAACACGGCTCTACCTACCTCTTTAGTCGAAGCCAAACCAATGGTTCGCTATTCACTTGAATCAGGGGAGGTAATCGATTCCCATCTTCCAGGCATATATAATTTCGAAAATATTCAACTAGCATTGGCAATTGGAAAATTCTTTCAGCTAAGCGATGAACAATGCAATGCAGGAATTAGCACCTATATTCCGAATAATCACCGTTCTCAGTTCATAAAAATAGGATCAAACCAAGTTTTAATGGATGCTTATAATGCGAATCCATCGTCGATGTCGGCCGCTATTTCGCACTTTGCTGAAACTGACGGAGAACCTAAAATAATCATTTTAGGAGATATGTTTGAATTAGGGGAGTCTACGGAAGAGGAACATGCAAGCCTAGGAAAACTGATTGCGGGCTTATCCTTTGAAAAAGTATTATTAGTAGGCCAGCATATGCAGCATGCTTTAATCCACTTACCAGCTGCCTATTATTTTCCAGATAAATTTGGCCTGCATACGTGGTTGCAAGACCACCCCATTCACGCTAGTTTTCTTTTAGTTAAAGGTTCGAGAGGAATTCAATTAGAAAGTGTTTTGGCATTTCTAGAAAATTCCAAATAATTGCATTAAATTTGCACTTTATTAAGAAAATACCTTTCAAAAAATACACACAATGGCATCACAATCGGGTACTTACGTACCATTCAAAGTTAAAGACATTGCCTTAGCGGACTGGGGTCGTAAAGAAATTCAATTAGCAGAAGCAGAAATGCCAGGTTTGATGGCATTACGTACAGAATTCGGTGCAGCGCAACCTCTAAAAGGTGCGCGTATCGCAGGATGTCTTCACATGACTATCCAAACAGCGGTTTTAATCGAAACATTAATCGCATTAGGAGCTGACGTTACTTGGTCATCTTGTAACATCTTCTCTACACAAGATCACGCAGCAGCAGCTATCGCAGCGGCTGGTATCCCCGTTTATGCTTGGAAAGGTATGAACGAAGAAGAATTCAACTGGTGTATTGAGCAGACTTTATTCTTTGGAGAAGATCGTCAACCATTGAACATGATCTTAGATGATGGTGGTGATTTGACAAATATGGTTTTTGATGAATATCCTGAGTTAATCGAAGGCATCAAAGGCTTATCAGAAGAAACTACGACAGGTGTTCACCGTCTATATGAGCGTATGAAGAATGGCACGTTATTCTTGCCAGCAATCAACGTAAATGACTCGGTAACAAAGTCTAAATTTGATAATAAATACGGTTGCAAAGAGTCATTAGTGGATGCGATTCGTCGTGCGACTGACTTAATGTTAGCGGGTAAAGTAGCGGTAGTAGCTGGTTACGGTGACGTAGGTAAAGGTTCTGCAGATTCATTACGTGGTGCTGGTTGCCGTGTATTAGTGACTGAAATCGATCCAATTTGTGCTTTACAAGCAGCCATGGATGGCTACGAAGTAGTTCCAATGGACGAGGCAGCAACACGTGCCAATATCTTTGTAACAGCGACTGGTAACGTGAAAATCATCCGTGATCGTCACTTCAAAGCAATGAAAGATAAAGCAATCGTTTGTAACATCGGTCACTTCGATAACGAAATCGATATGGAGTGGTTGAATGGCAATTACGGTTCGACTAAAGATCAAATCAAGCCACAAGTAGATATGTATACGATCGATGGCAAAAACGTAATCGTTTTAGCTGAAGGTCGCTTAGTGAACTTAGGTTGTGCGATGGGTCACCCATCATTCGTGATGTCGAACTCGTTCTGTAACCAAACCTTAGCTCAATTAGAGCTTTGGGCAAATGCAGCGAACTACGAGAACAAGGTGTACATTCTTCCTAAGCATTT
>CAMDSI010000019.1 GCA_945906915.1 Spirosoma fluviale
ATGGCTGAAGGGTTTTTTCGTTTAAGTCGGCGCAAAGCGCCTTAGTCGCGGCGAAGCCGCTTAGTCACCTACGGTTTAGTCATCGCTTCGCGATTTAGTCAGAGGATTTACTTTGAACTTTGCTCTTTGAATTTTGACAGAAAGGGTCAATAGTCCAAATGTTGCCTGAATACTTGAGGGTTTTGGAACAAATGTCCCTTCTTTTGGCCTAAAACAATTTTACAACAATAAGGTTAAATCGTGATACAAATGTGAGTATTAATCGACTAATTTTACCTTCTAATATAAAACACAACTATGTTAAAAGTACATGGATATGGGGCGGTGAATCCGCAGGCACCGGTGGCTCCGATTGATTTTGAGCGACGCGATGTAGGGCCAAAAGATGTTAAAATCGACATTCTTTACTGTGGCGTTTGCCATTCAGACATACACATGGTTCGTTCCGAGTGGGGCCCATCTGTTTATCCAATCGTTCCTGGTCACGAGATCGTGGGAACCATTACAGAGGTGGGAGCCGATGTGACGAAATTTAAGGTGGGCGATTTAGCCGGCGTGGGAGTTTTTGTAGACTCTTGCCGCGATTGCCCGTCTTGCAATAAAGGTCAGGAGCAATACTGCAATGAGGGGATGACGCCTACGTATAATGGCCATTACCGCGATGGGGTGACGCAGACTTTTGGTGGATATTCTTCGACTTATGTCATCGATGAAGCCTATACGTTACATATTCCATTTACCAAAGAGCTGGAGCGCGTTGCTCCCCTTCTTTGTGCCGGAATTACTACTTATTCACCTTTGCGCTATGCGGGTGTGGGTAAAGGGCACAAAGTAGCTGTTTTAGGCTTGGGGGGTTTAGGCCACATGGCGGTGAAATTTGCTGCTTCTTTTGGCGCTGAAGTAACCATGCTAAGTACTTCACCTTCGAAGGAGCAAGATGCGATGGCGCTGGGTGCACATCATTTCGCTTTATCTACCGATCCGGCGACGATGGAATCCTTAAAAGGCTCGTTTGATTTCATTTTGAATACGGTGGCGGCGCCCCATGATTTGGACAAGTTTTTAGGCTTATTAAGCGTGGAAGGCAAGATGCTTTTAGTAGGCATTCCTCCAGAGGCAGCTCAAATCGGTGCGGCTACGTTGATTTCCAAAAGACGTTCCATCATCGGATCCATGATCGGTGGCATCGCCGAAACTCAAGAAATGCTCGATTACTGCGCCGCGCACAACATCCTTTCTGATGTCGAAATGATCGACATGAAAGATGTTAACGAGGCTTATGAGCGGGTGATCAAGTCGGATGTGAAGTATCGGTTTGTGATTGATATGAAGTCGTCGTTGTAGGTCGACCTTGTCGACAGTCGCGACTGCGTCGCTTAGTCGCAGCAGAGCTGCTTAGTCATCGCTGCGCGATTTAGTCGACACTTTGTGACTTAGTCCGCAGGAGAAAAATTTAAGAAAAACTACAAAGTCGATTTTCGCGTATTGACAACATCTGTCAACACCTGAAAATCGACTTTATACTTTATGTCCTTATTTCAACACTTAGTGCCATTGGAGCCAACAGACGAGTATTCGCGCTCCGGACTAAGCGGCTTTGCCGCGACTAAGTCACGAAGTGACGACTAAGCCGTAGGCGACTCTTTGACTCCGCGGCGCAGCAGCGAAGTGACTAGCCCCGCGGTCTTGGCTTCATCTTCAAACTATCTGCCGGATACGTAGCTTTCAACATCGCCATGGAAGACTTGGCCCAGTTGATGATTTTCGCGCGATCTGCTTCTGATAATTTGGCATTACTATGAAGGCCTAAATACGTATAGGACGGCATCGGCATCTCGCCCTCTTCTACTTGCTCCACCACCTCTTCTAATTTGTGGTTCTGAACCGCGATCGGCATCTTCGTAAACGAAGCAAAGTTCAAGTGCTTTTTCCCATCATTCACATGGTGATCTAGCCAAAAACCAACCGGCTGCACGTTGCTATACCATGGATAGGTAGATTTATTCGAGTGGCAGTCGTTACAAGCGTTCTCTAATAGCACTTTAACGTCTCCGGGAACCTCGTACTTCGTTTCTATGGCGTAGGTATTATCGTTCGACAGGTTTTTTTCTGTAGGAACGAATTGGATGGCGATTAATACGACGATTAATCCGGCAATGATTTTGTTTTTCATGGTTTACAGTTTTATTGTAAACGCAATGTATCAATTAATTGTCTCGAATTCACCCTTTTCTAAGTTCTTGCGGACGTTATTCGTCGCAAATATCTTCCCATTCATCGAAATATAGACTCCGGGTTCTAGAATTTGGAGGAAGGCCAAAGAGCTTCCCAGATTAAACATCCCATCCGAGCTACCAAATTTATAGGGGATCATATTATTTTCGTTGATAAGTGCTGGTTGTTTGTGTGCCATTCACGTCTGTAAAGTTAAACGTAAATAGGCCAGATGTGTTCCAAGAATAATTTACGGACCCTGTTTTTGACCCAATTTTATAGGTCAAATTATAGCTAGAGCTCGTGGGCGCACTAAAATCAGTAATGGTGGCGCCTGATAAAGGTGTTAGAGCGGGTCTAACGGAGGACGAAAAGGCTTGCGGCAATATTTGGTTTTCGGGCGCAGGAGTGGCCGGATCTAAGCTAACTTTTCCGCGCATGGCACCGATGACATAGGGATAATTCGTAGTTCCATGGTAATGGTAATTGCCTTTCCATTCGTGGCCGTGATTCGTGTCGAGGGTTAGCATGGCGGTTCCGTCCGGTTCTTTGGCCCCCAAAACAGCAAAACCATCCAAAGCAAAAGCAATCGCTTTCAACCCAGATACAGTCGATAAATGTAAGGGCGCCGCATGGTAATGGTAGTCATCTCCACGACCGCAGTGGCCTCCCCATTGATCCAGCTCGCCTATGGCAAAAGAGTCCTCCCCGCGGTTATTTAGTGCATTAAAAATAGGGACACCGTTTACCGCCAAAGCAACTGCCCCTTTCATGAAATTATTTGTCGTGCTCAAAGGCGTACTCGCATACACGGGCTGCAGTGGAATAGACCAATGGTTCGTGCCCGTATAAGGCTGAGGAATAGGCACTTGCTGCTGCCATGCTGTAATCCCAACCATCATATTGTGAGCCGGTAATCCGGTCGAATTTACATAGAAATAGGTTGCGTCAGAAGTGGTACTTAAGGCTGGTTTATAGGGAGCAAAGGCAGAGTCTAAATAACTAACGCTTGTTTTAGGAATCGCCGTAACGGGGGCAGAGGGAGTTATTGGAGTAACTTCAGCAGCTGTTTTACAGGCTAAGGCAACAAATGCCAGCAAAAAAGAGGAATAAGCGAATCTTCTGAAGACTAAACGTAGGCGCAATTTTTCCATCAATAAAAGCGCGAAAAAGGCGAGGGCTAAAAGATTAAAATAGGGCAAATAGGAGACGGGTTTATCTACTTCTACGAAGCCATTCATCCGAGAACTGCGGTTGATTTTTACAACCGCAAATTTCTGATCTTGCGGACTTAAATTTGCTATGGGAACGCGCACTTTCGCCCCCTGAAATTGTTCTAAAATCAAGACGTCGGAAGTCGCGGATGAAAAGTTGCCACGGATGATAGAGCCATCGGTTAAATGCCAAATACGCAACACGTCGTGTCCACCAAAATGTCCACCATCGTGCGCGAAAATCGATATAGATATCAGTAAAAAAAGCAGGGTCTTTTTCATGGCGGTCTCAGGATGTTCTACCGCTAAATATGCAAAAAAGAGAAATACCCGTTATCCTGAAGTCGACCATCAGACAAATTTAGTCGCCCAAAAACGCCTCACTCACCTTAAAATACTGCTTGTTCAAACGATACACTTTCAGGCGAGAATCGGAATCAGACTTCTTGAAAATAATGAAATTAGTATCTACCTGCAATATGGCTTTCAGCTTTAAATTTAGCTGGTTTAACACATCATTTTTAACGCGGATATTGTGCGAGAAATGCACCCCTTTTTGTTCGACTATTTCGAGTAATTCAGAGTTAGGAACGTCTTCATTTTTTAACAGGTAGCGAAGCACTTTTAATTCATTTTCTTCAAAATTAATGGCCGCCTTTCCTACATATAAAACACCATTTTTATCCTTGATATGGGTAGCTTTAGTAGGCCGGAATTTAATGACAAAATAGAAGGTAATTACTAGGATAAGTAACGCAATCAGCCCAATGATTACTTGTGAATATTCTAGCCAAAGATTTTTTTCAATAAAATCTGCCTTTTTGATTGATTTCCCTAAAAATTGATCGATAGGGAGGGAGACTAATTCGATTTCGCCATTAGCGTGATTATTGGAAAAAAAATAGATGATCCCATTTTCAACAAATGGTTTGAATTGAGGCGAAATTTTGGATGAAACGGCCTGATTTTCAAATACTTCATAGGTATCATTGTTAAAATTTACCCGGATGATTCTTCGCTCCTCAGTGAAGGCAACATAGTAATTATCGTATTGAAAATTTTGTGGATTATTCCCAAAAAACAGGGTAGCCTTCCCTTTAAAATCCCAGATTTTAGACTTTAAATTAAAATGCCAAATTTCCGTACTTCTATCAAATTTTAAGTTATCAAAGGCATCAATTACTACGCCATTAAAATAGGTGATATCATCGCCGTTTATGAATTGGTTTACATCGAACATTCCTGGCGGGACTCTATCGCCCCGAACGGGGGAATAACTTTCCCATTCTTTGGAATTTAAATCGAAATAAGTGAAGAAATTTCTGGCGGACCAAAAGCCATAACCACCGAAACGAAAAATACGATTATCATAAACAAATTGTTGACTGCTTATTTGCATTTTATGTTCAAATGAATGGTCAATTCGAATTATTTCGTTGCCCTTAATCTCGTAAACTAGGCCTCCTAAATTTAGGCTTAAATAAAGTTTATTATTAATTACGTTGAAGGCGTATGAACTCGGGGTGGCAAATTTTTTATAAAAAGTGGAATCGCTAAACTTAAAATAGACAGGCTCAGAAATTGTTTGCTCAGGGATTTTGATCGTTTTATAATGATCCTTTTCTATCAAATAAATATAGGGTTTAGAATAAGACAAATTTGACTCACCTATATAGTTTAAGTGCAGATTTTCTGACCTAAGTAGAAAACTGAATAATAGAAGAAGGACAAATACGAGATTTTTCATTAGCTCCAGGGATGGAACTAAAATTAAGACAAATTTTCCAAATATTGGCTAGGCGTCATGCCTGTTTATTTTGTGGAAAATGAATAGATCAATTATTTTCATAGAATTACTAAATTGCACCATGAAACCTACCCTATCCTCCTTCATCGCAATTTTAGTCAGCGTCCTCTACCTGGCCGTCTACTTCATCCCAGACATGGGCGGATCGGATGTGATGGGTGCGCAGTGGTTGTATTCGAGCAGCTTGAGTTTAGGGATTGTGGCCTTCATCGGTCTACGCTATAAAGTCTACGAAGAGGCGATAAAACACGTCCTTTCTTATAAGTTTACTTGGGTATTTTCGCTGTTGGTTTTTTGGGCGATAGGCTCGTATGTGTATGCGATAAATCCCACGGAGACGCTGGTGACTTTGGCCCGATTGATCACCACCTATTTCGTTTTTTTGAATCTCTCGATTCTGTATTATAATCAAGATCGCACGTTTCTTTTTACGGGGATTGCGTATGCTATTACCGCGTATTTATTTTTCGATTCTATTTATGTGATCAAAGGTTTTAGCGCGAATTTGCGCACGATGAATTTGGACGCGGCCATCCTAGGTTTGAATAAATACCACGGGAATAAGAACGTGACCGCGGCGTCGCTTTTGATTCTGATTCCGTTTGCGATGTATGTGATTATGTCTGCCAAATGGCTGGGCAAAATTGCCGGCATTTTCACCCTTTGCATGGGGGTATTTGCGCTCTTTTTAATGAACACGCGTTCCACCTATGTGGGCTTTGCTTTGATCATTGTCCTGTTTTTTGTGGGACTCATTTGGAAGCAAAAATCCGCTTTAAAACCGGCGTTATTGTTCGTTTTATTGCCGGCAGTCCTAGCGATTTTCGCAGCGAATATGCGGCTGAAATTAGCGGTCGCTGGGCAAGAGAATCAGGGTAGCTATGGTTCGGTGGAGAAGCGTATTGGTGAGATTACTGAGGGGAGCAATCGATTGCACCTCTGGGGAACCGCCATAGATTACGCGGCGCATAATCCCCTTTTAGGAGCGGGTTATGGTAACTGGAAATTAGCCTCCATTCCCTACGAGCGGGAGAATGCCAATGAGCTATTTGTGCCTTACCATGCGCACAATGATTTTCTGGAAATGTTTGCGGATTTAGGGATTATCGGCGGACTTTGTTTCGCAGGATTGTTCCTGCTATTGCTCTATTATACGGTACAGTTTTTAAACCAAAAACGTGGCGACGAACTAATGGTCATCATCGCTTTCCTGGCCGTTACCTGTTATGGCGTGGATGCGCTACTGAACTTCCCGGCTGAGCGAACGGCGATGCAGACGATGCTGTCGCTAGCGGCGGCCTTAGTGTTGATTCCTTTGGACAAAACCTCACTTAATCTGCGCGCCTTACCCATCGCCTACCTTGTCATAGGCGTTGCCTTATTAGCACCTTCCATCTACATTGCGAACGAAACCTTTGAATCGTTAAAGATCCAAAAATTCGTCATGGGCGAAGTAAACGCTGATCCTAAGATGGCCACCATTGATGTAGAAAAACTGCCAAACATTCCGAACCTTTCTTCGTCCACCTTGCCTATGAAGGCGATGTTATCGCGTTATTATATCCGCGATAAACGTTTTGACGATGCACTTCGCATATTAAAGGAAAGCGAAAACGACAATCCGTTCTTGCATTATAATGACTTTTTGAGGACTTCGATTTATGCTTCTTTGAACAAAATGGATTCGGCTCATTTCTATGCGAAACGTGCTTTCGATGCGTGGCCTCGTGCGTCCAGTTATTATAAGAATATCATTTTTACGTCGGCTAAATTGAAGGATACAAACGAAATTAAGCGCGCATTGCAGGTCTCTTTAGACGCCCATAATGACATCGCACTGACTTGGAATCAATACCTATTAGGGATGTTTGAGGTGAAGCAGGGCGCGGATAAAACGATGCTAGTGCAATTAGAAAATACGCTGAAAAGATTCCCAGCAGATACGGCGATTTTGAACCCAACTCGAAATATGTTGCGAGGGGGAAGCCAAGATTTAAAAGGATTGACGGCGAAAGGGAATAACCTCTTTGTGAAAGGGAAATATGTGCAAGCAGCAGCCGTTTACAAAGAACTAACCGCACTCGATCCGGGTAATTTCTCCCACTTAGAAAATGTGGGAATCTGCTATTATGCGGGTAAGCGATTTGCAGAAAGTTTGTTCTATTTTGCCAAATCCGAACAACACCCAGGCAATAATTCAGGAAAATCAGCTTACTTTGCAGGCATGTCTCAGCTATCTATAGGTAAGAAAGCGGAGGCATGTGCCAGTTTCGCCCGTTCCAAGGCAAAAGCTTATCCGGATGCGAGCACGGCGATTTCACAATATTGTAAATAATAATATGAAAAGAATATTACTAGGTCTATTGTTCTTAAGCGGAACAGTCGCAGCACAAGAAAATGATAAATCTATCGCCATCTTAGGCGGCCCGTCCGATTTATGGACGAATAATAGATTAACGGGTAAAGACGAATTTAATAAATACAAAAATTTGGGTTTGCAATTTACCAAGCGTAAATCAGCTAACATGGATATCGTATATACCTCACTAGCTGGTTTTCAAGGGGATTTCTTTAGCCCAGGTGCTTGGAACAACAAATTCATCTCTCTAGGCGCTAACATGCGCTATTTCTTTTTCGAACGTAAAAAGACTTCGGTATTAAAACCATTCTTCCAAATCGGAGCAGACGCTTTTGCCCGCCGCGACGAAGGGTTCCTGGGTAATGCGTATGAGTTAAGCGCTATAGGAGGTTTAGGAATTGACATCAAATTATCGAGAGATTTCTCTTTCGTAGCGCAAACGAACTTAGCTGTTCCTATGGCGCAATCGACGGAAGCTGGTGTGAAAATTGCCTCAGTACGGGGATCAAATAATAGCACTTCTTTTGGTTTAGTATACCATTTCGGTTGGAAAGCGGCGAAGAAGAAAATGGATGAGGAGGCCGCGAAGGCACGCGAAGAAGCTGCAGCTAAAGCCGCAGCGGAAGCAGCGGAACAAGATCGTTTGGCTAAAATCGCTGCAGATAAGAAAGCGGTAGCCGATGCAAAAGAAAAGGCGGACGCTATGGCGAAAGCGGAGGCAGAAGCAAAAGCAAAAGCGGACGCAATGGCGAAGGTGGAAGCAGAGGCAAAAGCAGCAGCTCAGTTGAAAGCAGACCAAGAAGCGATGGCAGAGACTACGATTTTATACATGAATAACAAGTGGGAATTAACAGCGGAATCTACTGCTAAGTTAACAGTTGTGGCATCTGCGTTAACAGCTCGTCCTGATATTAATGTACGCATCGATGGGCACTCTGATGCTTACGGTACCTCGAAGAATAATTTAAAGGCGTCTCGCTTTAGAGCACAAGGGGCAGCGAATTTCTTAGTTAAAAGCGGAATCGCAGCGTCACGCTTACAAGTGAATGCGTATGGAGAAGATAAGCCAGCGGCATCGAATGATACGAAGGCAGGCATGACCTTAAACCGCCGCATTGAAATTAGAATCATCAAATAATAAATTTCAATATTTTAAGCCTATATTTAGGTTCTAAAATCTAATTTGAAATTATTATATGGGGTCATCTAGCACAAACTTTTACTTTAGGGTATGGGGCTGGATGATCCTATTTTTTTGTGTCGCCCACACTTCTACGGCGCAATGCAACGTAAATGATCCCTACGATAAGATTATAAGTGGTTATCACGCTTCCGTGGCAATCAAGAGTACAGGGGAATATTCCATCTGGGGTGCGAATATGACCCCTACCGGTCTAAATGGGCAGGTGACGCCATTAGAGATTAGTACGTCTAATTATTCATCTCTTACTGGAACCATTTATAAAGCAGGTATTGGAGGCTCTTACACGGGAACGTCTATTGACCAAGCGGTGGTCTTGACCTCGACAGGTTTATTTGCTTGGGGTGCCGTAGGCTCTCTTTTCAGCCCTACGCTCACCACTTCCCCTGGAGTTGCTCAAATAACTCCTCCTGCAGGATCTTCTCCCATTGGTTTACCTATTGGTTTAGAGCCTTCTGATGTTAAAATGCTTTTCGCGATGTACAGAACCCTGATTTTATTAAGCAAATCGGGGGATGTCTATGTATTAGGTTATATATCGGGGGCATTGGATGGAGTTGGGGCGGTACAAGGAACGGCAGGATCTAATGTTTGGCAGCGGGTAAAAATTGATGCGACCACCTATTTAACGGGGGTCAAAGCGGTGCGTGGACAGGTCGGAAATACCAACATCAACGCCTTGATAGCTGAAACCAATGACGGTAAATTGTATACTTGGGGCAAATCCACTTTTTTAGGCGATGGTTCAGGCGTAGCTTATCGGTCATATGCGACAGAGATGACCCTACCGGATGATGTGAAAACGAAGGGAATTCGCATGATAGGGGTAACGGGGGGAGTCGTGAGTGGGAGTACGTATAATACCTATTATGTCTTGAGCAATTCTGGAAATCTCTATGCGATGGGGGATAATAAAAATTACCAGTGTGGCGCTTTCACGCGTGATTTGGTGCATTTGAATTGGGTTCAGGCCAAAAAATCAGCCGCCGCTAACGATTTTCTAACGGACGTCATTTTCGTGACGGTACAAGAGCACAGTAATTCGGTTCCAGCGGCAGCGGCCATTACAAAGGTGGGGGATTTTTATTCTTGGGGATATAATGCCCGTAATATGTTAGGCAGGCCCATTGAAAACGCCTCCTATGATCCAGGCCTCGCCGGCGGATTTATCCAGGGAACCGATAAAGCTCTTTTTGCCGAAATGGGCGGGCATACCCTACTCTACGTAAAAGAAGGAAGTTCGAAATTCTGTTATGTAGGACACCGCATTAATGGTAGTATGGGAGATGGAACTTCTTTTGATGCGAAAGAACCCATCTTCAACTGCGACCAAACTCCCACCATCGACCTCTGCGGCTCCGTGCCTAACGTCTCAGACACAACCACTTCCACCATTAACGCCAGTCCTAAAATTATCAGGGCAAACGGGACGGATTATTCCACCATTTTTGTCCAATTAAAAGATGCCAAAGGCAATAATTTAACCGGAAACGGAGGTTTAGTGACGATTTCCTCGACTTTAGGAACGGTTTCTGCGGTGGTCAACAATAATAATGGAACCTATACCGCCATTTTAACCGGCGGAATTACGGCTGGAACGGCGATTATTAGCTTCACGATTAACGGGGCGAATGCGGTTCAAAAAGATTCGGTGACTATTTTGCCCTACCTTTGGCCTGGAGAAATCGAATCCGATCAAGCACTCTGTTATCCAGCGAAACCAACCCTTTTAACGTCTAAAATAGACGCCTACGGAGTACCTAGGCCTATTACGTATATTTGGCAACAAAGTACAGATAACATCAGTTTCACCCAAATACCCGGCGCAACGGCGAAAACCTACTTGCCCCCACTCTCGAAAACGATCTATTATTACCGCCGAGGGGCTCGATCCTCGCTGGATAGTTTAGAGTTTACTAATTCCGTTGCGATTCGAACGGAAGAAATTGCGGGTGGAAAATTAACAGGAACCGGCACTTTTTGTGGGGATAAGAATAGTCAATTAATGAAGCTCAGCGGGCATATTGGAACGATTGCAAAATGGCAATCGGCAGATACCCCTGATTTCTTAGTGGGAGTTGCGGACATCGCAAACAAAGATTCGAGCTATACCGCCACGAATTTGCCTAACACGAAATACTTCAGAGCGGTCATCACACAACCCGTTTGTGGGACGGCATATAGTTCAGGGACCGTTATAGTCATTAACCCGATTCCCGTGTTGACCTTTGTGCCTAATCCTGCGGAAGTCGTTCGCTGGTCTAGTCTTGTCATCACAGCTTCTGGAGCAGACCGCTATGCGTGGTCGCCACGTTATGGACTTTCGGCGGTAGACAAAGCGGTTGTCACGGCAAACCCGTTAAAAACCACGACTTATTCGATTAAGGGTACGAATAATACGGGCTGTAATAGCACGACATCTCTTACGGTGACGGTTTTATCTGCCGGGACTTTAGATACGGATGGCGATGGAATCTACGATGAGGATGAAGAAAATCCCCTGAAATACAAACCAGATTGTGATGGAGATGGTATCGAAAATCGCCTTGATCCGGATCCGTGTCCGTTCTTCGAGCCACAAGGCATTTCGCCTAATGGGGATGGGAAAAATGATGTTCTGGTCTTTGAAGGACTATTAGCGAAACCGATTCCAAACCATATTTCAATCTTTGATCGCATCGGAAGTCTGGTCTATGAGACGGAAAATTACCAAAACAATTGGGGCGGCGAAACATCTAAGGGCACCGAGTTGTTTGAGAAGACGGGAGAAGTTCCGGACGGAACTTATTACTATATTTTGGACTTTTATGACAAAAGACCGACCGTGAAAAACTTTGTTTATGTCTTACGTAACGTTAAAAAATGATGATTGAATCCTATTTTGCTACCATCCCCAGTGCACATCGCGCATTGATATTAGCGGGAGGAATTACGCTTTTTTGGTTGATTGAAACGGGAATTCCCCTGTTGAATTTCAAGGGAAATAAGTGGCAGCACGCGAAGCTGAACTTATTTTTAACCTTCACGACTATTGCGATTAACTTCCCCTTTGCGGTTCTTTTAGTAGCGGCAAGCGACTGGACGGCGGAGGCTCATTTTGGAATTTTACACTGGTTCGAGATGCCTAGCTGGGCTTTTTTAATCGTGGGATTATTGCTGATGGATCTGGTGGGAGCCTATTTAGTGCATTTGATTGAGCACAAGATTAAGGTGCTTTGGAAGTTCCACATGGTGCATCACGCAGATACGCAAGTGGACACGACCACGGCGAATCGCCACCATCCAGGCGAAAGTGTGATCCGTGCGGTTTTCGCGATTTTAGCGATTTTAGTTTGTGGAGCACCGATGTGGATTGTCTTTTTGTACCAAAGCCTCAGCGTCGTACTTTCCCAGTTCAATCACGCTAACATTCGCCTGCCGCTTTGGTTAGACAATGCGCTTTCCTATGTCATCATCTCCCCTAACATGCACAAAGTGCACCACCACTTCGAGCGCCCTCAGACGGACTCGAATTACGGTAATATTTTCGCCTTTTGGGATCGACTATTCAGAACCTACGACGCTACCCCTATCGATCAAATCAAATACGGTTTAGACGTGTTAGAAAACGACAAAGACCAATCATTTGCTTATCAATTAAACTTACCATTTAACCAAAAAATCAAAACCGACGAATGAAAAATTTATTGATTCTCTTTTTACTCCCGCTATCACTAGCGGCGCAAGTTTTATCCCCTGTGGTGCAACCCACGGCTGATTTCGATCTAAAAAAGTTAGAAGGCATAGACGCCTTATTGAAATCTTATGTGGAGAAAAACCACCTGGTAGGAGCGGTGACTTTAGTAGTAAAGAATAATCAATTAGTTCATTATAAGGGGCATGGCTATGCGGATTTGGCAACTAAAAAACCGATGCCAGCGGATGCGATTTTCCGCATTATGTCACAAACGAAAGCTTTAACCAGCTTAGGTATTTTGCAGCTTTTCGAACAAGGGAAATTGCGCCTGGATCAACCCATCTCAGACTTCATCCCTAGCTTCAAATCCCCTCGCGTTTTAAAAGATTTCAACGCGGCGGACTCTAGCTATACGTCATCGCCAGCTAAGCGCGAAATCACATTCCGGGATTTATTGACTCATTCCTCTGGAATCGACTACGCAGGAATAGGATCGGATAAGATGATGGCCATCTATGCCAAAGCAGGCATTCCATCTGGCTTAGGGGATAACGGCGTCACTTTATTACAGGCAATCACGAAATTAGGGTCGCTGCCATTAATCCATAATCCAGGGGATAAATTCACTTACGGATTGAACACCGACGTATTGGGCTGTTTGATTGAGGTGATTAGCGGTGAAACTTTGGAAGCCTACTTAACGAATCACGTCTTCATACCACTGGGAATGAAAGACACGTATTTCAATTTGCCAGCAGACAAAGGATCTCGCTTGCCTACGGTTTATACGGAAAATGAGCAGAACAAAATCATCACCTGGTCACCAACCTTCCGCGGAATTAACCCGAACTATCCTTTATTCAAGAAGACCTTCTTCTCCGGCGGCGCAGGGCTTTCGTCCACCGCATTCGACTATGCGATCTTCTTACAATGCATCTTAAATGGAGGAAAATACAACGGAAAACAGATCATCGGCCGTCGCACTGCGGAATTAATGATCAGCCCGAACTTCTCTTTAGGCGATGATTCCTTCGGTTTAGGATTTATGTTAGCGGGCGAAAAGTCTGCGAATCGTACGATGCGTAATAAAGGATCCTTCTCTTGGGGCGGCTATTATGGCACGACCTATTGGGCAGATCCGAAAGAAAAGATGATCGTCTTGATTATGTCACAACACACGCCTAATTCGCATGGGGATTACCAAGAGAAAATCGAGAACATTATCTACGGAGCAATGAAATAAACTCCACTAGTTGGAATTTTTTTGAACATCAAGGCAATCCTTGTTGAAACGTAATCTCGGTAGTTAAGCCCATCGCGCTGAAACGGAATGCCATGGTACGCGCTTTGGACGGATTTTTAATGGCCTCACAATGAGGACCTTTTTCCAAAAAATATACATAATACTCTTGGTTGCGATCCGCTAATTGTTGAATATCGGGCTTACCTAGAATATCTTCCAAATCATTTGAGCTCACCCCCTTCCAGGTCATTTTATGCGTCTTCAGCCAGTCAATCTGCTTTTCTCTTGTTCCATTGCATCCACTGCGATCCATTTTAAATCCTTCTAGGTCTAAACCCGTCAAATCAGGTTGATTCGTACACGCGCTGAAAAGAAAAAGTACTAGGCAAAGGCTCATCAATATTCTCATGCTTTAAATTTAAGGAATTGTCGGTAAATTGCGACATAAATCCATCGCCGTGCACGTATTAATCTCGCCTGATAAATTCAAAGGATCTCTATCCGCCTCACAAGTATGTGAAGCCTTAGAAAAGGGCATCAAAAAACGTCGCCCGAAAACGATTTTCACTAAAATGCCCCTCGCAGACGGCGGCGAAGGAACGCTCAAAGTCATTCAACAATTACACGGAGGGGCCTGGATTACGGTTAACACATTTGATCCCTTACTGCGCCCCATTCAAGCCGATTATTTGTATTTAGCCGATCAAAAAATAGCCTATATCGAAATGGCACGAGCCTCAGGCCTCGCCTTATTAACGATAAAAGAACGAAAGCCTTTAAAAACCAGCACTTTCGGGACTGGTGTATTTATTGCGGATGCCCTCGCTCGCGGCGCCACTCAAATCATTCTTACCATCGGTGGTTCTGCTACTAATGACGCTGGTATCGGCATGGCTTCGGCATTAGGGTGGAAATTTTTAGACGCAAAAGACACACCGCTGGATGCAATTGGGGAAAATTTGATTCATATCTCGTCTATTTCAGCACCCGCGCTCGTGGAAACTTGCACCTTCACCGTAGTCACGGATGTGACGAATCCCTTAGCCGGCCCCTCGGGTGCAGCCCACGTTTTCGCAGCTCAAAAAGGAGCAAGCGCGACAGTAATTAAACAATTAGATAAAGGTCTAAATAATATAGCGTCTTTCTTTGGATCTATTGCCTCTGAAGCCGGAGCCGGAGCCGCAGGCGGCCTTGGAGCTGGCGCGCGCTACTTCCTAAATGCACAACTTGTCTCAGGTTCTAGCTGGGTGATGGATAAAGTTCACTTCAACCGTGCCCTTTTAAAGGCAGACTTTATTATCACTGGCGAAGGCAAGATTGACTCCTCCACTTGGGGTGGCAAAGTTGTTTCAGAAGTCATCAAACGCTGCGACAAGGTATTCAAACAAACGATTCTAGTCTCCGGAGCTTTCGAAAGCTCTTCGAACTTTCCTATTTTTCTGGATGAAAATGACGTATTTACGATCTCCTCTCGTGCTAAGGACTCCGATGATTCCATCGCGCGTGCCGCAGAGATATTAGAGCAGATCGGGGAGGAAATTGCGTTAAAGTATTTGAACTAATCGCTTCGCCGCTTCCACCAGCATATCATCTTCTTTCGCGAAGCAGAAACGAAGTATTTTATCGCCTGGATCGGTTTCATAGAAGACCGAGACGGGGATGGATGCCACTTTGATTTCGCGCGTGAGTCGATCGGCTAAATCCACATCTTTTTCGGTTGAAATCGCGGAATAATCAAGGCATTGGAAGAAACTTCCGGCACTTGGAAGAACTTTCCATTTGGTTCCGCTGAATTGGGAGGCAAATAGGTCGCGCTTTTTTTGGTAAAAATTAGATAAACCGAGGTAATGCGACGGCTCTTTTAGGTAGTCAGCTAAAGCATATTGCAGTGGTGTCGCACTCGAAAAGGTGACCCACTGGTGTAGTTTACGGAATTCTGAAGTAAGGAAAGCGGGTGCAAGGCAATAGCCTATTTTCCAGCCGGTGATATGATACGTTTTGCCAAAAGACCCACACACAAAACTGCGTTTGCGTAATTCAGGATGCAATAAAACGCTCGCATGCTGCGCACCATCAAAAACAATATGCTCGTATACCTCGTCTGAAACGAGTAAGATATGGGTCCCTTTGACCACTTCAGCAAAGGCATCCAGATCCGCCATCGACCACACAGCCCCCGTCGGATTATGCGGACTATTCACCATAATCGCGCGTGTTCGAGATGTAATTTTCTTTGCTAATTCTGACCAATCGATGGCAAAATTTTGCGATGCCTTCAAAGGAATATGAATGGGAATTCCACCTGCTAAACGGACAATCGGATCATACGCGTCGTAGCTAGGGTCGAACATGATGACCTCATCGCCAGGCGAAACACAGCAATGTATAGCCGCAAAAATAGCTTCAGTCGCACCAGAAACAATGGTTACTTCGGAATCTGCATTGACCGGAATGTTATAAAAAGACGAGGTTTTCGCGGCGAGTGACTGACGTAAAGCCGGAACACCGGCCATAGGGGCATATTGGTTAAAGCCTTTAGAATAATGTTGAAGAAGTTCTTGCAACGAAGGCGCACAATCGAAACCCGGAAATCCTTGGGACAGGTTTAAGGCCCCGTGTTCTAGGGCCATGGCGGACATTTTGGTAAAAATAGTCGTTTGGACTTGTGGCTGTTTGGAAGGAAATGAAATCATAGCCTAATTTAACAAGGCTTTTCCATCGTACCAAACCTGCTGGACCTCGAAAGCCGAATTCAACTCAACAAAACAAGCCCTTTTACCCACCTCTATGCTACCTAATTCGTCTAAATTTGCTACCTCTGCTGGATAAACCGTCGCCATCCGCAAGGCTTCTTCTAAAGGGATACCCGCTTGCTGAACGCAGTTTTGAATGGCCTCGATCATCGTTAAGGAGGAGCCTGAAAGTACACCCGCCTCGTTAGTGAAGCGCCCGTCTTTGGCCTGAAAAGAATAGGGGCCAGACACATCATTCGTCACCGCATCGGTGATTAAAAACAGGCGTCCTTTCTTTAAGCGATAAGCCAGCTGCAACGATTTATAATCGCAATGTAATCCATCCGCAATGATGCTTGTCCAAGCATCGGAATTAAAGCTGGCACCCACTAATCCTAGCGCGCGCGATTGCCATTGGGACATCGCATTAAATAGGTGCGTGATGCGGGGAACGCCTTTTTCGATGGCGGTCATCGCCTGTTCAAAAGTCGCGTCGCTGTGCCCCAGGGAGCACATAATGTGACTGCGTATCAATAAAGAAAGTTCCGCAGCGCTAAACATTTCAGGTGCAATAGTCAGATAGGTAGGGACTCCTGACGTTTTTGCGATAAGCTCTTCGAGAAAGGGCAAAGAAGGTTTTTGTACAAATGCCTCGTTATGAGCCCCCTTTTTTATAGGGTTGAAAAAGGGCCCTTCTAGGTGTAAACCCACCAGTCCGGGACCGGAATAGTTTTTATAGGCGTCTATGGCTTTCCACATGGAGGTAGCCGGCGAGCAGTTCAAGGTGATTTGGAAAGCTACCGTTCCCGTTTTATGGTGTTCTTCGAAGGTCGCCTGAATCGATTCTGTCGTTTGGTGATTTGAGAATAGAATCCCGCCACCACCGTAAATTTGCAAGTCGATGAAACCTGGAACGAGGAAGTTTTCAGACGCCGCACCTTGGCCTTCCGAAATAGCCGAAATGCGACCATTTTCTATGGAAATTTCTTTGTTTTCTAGCCACTCGTGGCCCGTGAAAATGCGGCTTGCAAACATCCTTAATATCCAGTCGCCTGTCCGTCTTTTCTAGATTCAGTTGCACCAAAATATACCTTCCGAACTGGGTCGTACATAATACATTGGTAGCCACCATAAATGCCATTCATATAGCCTACTTGATGCCCTTTTTGCAATAATTCCCGAATGACCTCATACGGATAGCCGTGTTCTAAGGTAATTGTACCACCGGTCGGTTCCATCGTTTCCCCTGTCGGCTCAGACGATCCCTCGTGATTCATCCGGGGGTAATCGCCTGCTTCTTGTACATTCATGCCAAAGTCCACCACGTTCATCACTATCTGCACATGACCCATTGGCTGGTACGCGCCACCCATTACGCCAAAACTCATTACCGGTTGGCCATCCTTCGTCATAAACGCAGGAATGATTGTTTGGAATGGTCTTTTACCAGGCGCATAGGTATTGTTTTCTCCCTCTTTCAAGTTAAATAATTCACCGCGATCTTGGAACATAAATCCCAAACCATCCGGCATCATGCCTGACCCAAAACCTCGGTAATTACTCTGAATTAACGAAACCATATTGCCGTCCTTGTCTGCCACGGTTAAGTAAATCGTGTCCCCTTCTTTCAAAGCAGGATTTCCCGCCTCGTAATGGCGACCGGCGCGGTTCGGATTAATCAACGCCCGGCGCTTCGCGCCGTACGCTTCCGATATTAATTCCGCTACTGGAATTTTGGCAAACTCAGGGTCCGCGTAGTATTTCGCGCGGTCTTCGAAAGCTAGTTTTTTGGCCTCCGTAAACAGGTGCACATGCTCCGCTGAACCTAGTTTTATTTTGGAGAAATCATAGCCCTCTAAAATCGTTAACATCTGCAAAGCCGCGATCCCCTGGCTATTCGGCGGCAATTCCCACACATCATAACCTCGGTAATTTACCGAAACCGGCTCCACCCAAGTCGAGGTGTGAGTCGCTAAATCATCATAGCTCAAAAACCCACCGTTCTTCTTCAAAAACGCGTCCATCGTCCGCGCCATATCCCCCTTATAAAAGGCATCACGCCCCTCTTTTCCAATTTTCTCTAGTGTATTCGCTAAGTTCGGATTCTTGAAAATATCCCCCTCCACCGGCGGTTTTCCATTCGGATAATAGTGGTTCGCGACGTTCGGAAACTTGCCATAATTCGCCGGCACACGTGCCATTGCTGATGCCAACTCGCCGTGCACGGGAAAGCCGTTGCGCGCATACGAAACCGCTTTTTCTAAGACCTTATTCATCGGCATCGAACCGAACTTCTTGTGCAATTCAAACCACGCATCCACGCAACCCGGCACGCTAATCGGCAAAGGACCCAGCGACGGAATATGCGTTAGCCCCCGCTTTTTAAATTCTGCCAAAGTCAAAGATTTCGGCGATCTCCCCGATCCATTTATCCCATATAATTTCTTCGTTTTCGCATCCCAAACAATCGCAAACAAATCACCCCCAATTCCGTTCACATGTGGCTCTACCACACCTTCCATGGCATTCGCCGCAATCGCCGCATCGATGGCATTTCCACCCGCTTTCAGCACATCAAGTGCGGCCTGGGTAGACAAAGGATGAGAGGTAGCGGCCATCCCGTTTTGGGCAATGGCTTGTGAGCGAGTCGCCCAAACTTTACCATAGGGACGATCTTGCGCATTCGTTAGAAACGGAAGAATAAGAAGTAGGAATAATTTTTTCATAGCGTTGATTTTGAAAGGGTAAATTAGTGGATAGAGAGGGGAAAAACAAGAGTGACTGTAGGGGAA
>CAMDSI010000020.1 GCA_945906915.1 Spirosoma fluviale
GAAGTCCTTGCATTTTGCAGTCTTTGAAATGTACTTTTTGGAGGGACGCGCCGCTAATTTTAACTAAGCTGAGATTACAGGATTCAAACGTACAGTCGCTGAACTGAAAATTTTGAAAATCGGCAGATTCGAACAAGCAGTTTTTGAAAATGCAATGTTCGTATTCGCCTATTACTAGGGTGCTTTGTTTCTCGATTTTTTGGTCGACGATATAAGGCTTTTCCATGCCGCAAATTAGGGATATTTTCCTACTTTTGCGCTAGTGCTACTACCCTTTTTACGAAATATGCAGCTATTCGATTTTCCTGCGGACCCCTCTATTAACCTGCTTCCAGGTGACGGAATCGTGCACTATTACGGGAAATTGATGACTTCTGAAGAGGCAGGCGCTATGGCTGAGGCGCTACTGAATCGCATCGAATGGCGAAACGATGAGGCGGTCATCTACGGCAAACGCATTATCACGAAACGCAAGGTAGCTTGGTATGGAGATCAACCATTTTCCTATACCTATTCGAAAACTACGAAGACGGCTTTGCCTTGGACACCAGAGTTACAAATCTTGAAAAACCTCGCCGAAAAACATTCCGGCGAAACCTATAATTCCTGTCTCTTGAACCTCTACCACGATGGCTCCGAAGGCATGGCCTGGCACAGTGATGGTGAAAAAGATTTGCGAAAAAATGGGGCGATTGCCTCGCTTAGTTTTGGCGCAGAAAGAAAATTCTGTTTTAAGCACAAACATTCCGGCGAAAAAATAGACGTCTTCCTAGAAGCCGGAAGCCTGCTCGTGATGAAAGGCGAAACGCAAACCCACTGGCTACATCGTCTGCCGCCCAGCACGAAAATTCATCAGCCTAGAATAAATTTGACTTTCAGAACGATCGTCACTACCAGCGCCACATAGACTGGAAAGGTAAAGAGTAAAATTGCAAAAAGCACCGAGTCATAAAATACCGTCCCTTTCGTTTTCGCATAGGCGAAAGCCCGCACCGGGATATACAAAGGCAAGGCAAAATAATAGAGTAATCCACGAGGGAATCCGGGATGCTTAGGAACCTCAATCAAGCGTTCCATTTTCTCAAAAACCGTCGCATTAAATCGCACGCGATCTACGGCATCCGCGATCGGCTGAGGCCACGTCAAGTTCTCAAAAGCCAGATGAATTCCTTTCCCAAAACCCGTAAAACTCGAATAACCTATTCCCGCAATCTGAACAACGGGGAAGATTCCTTCCGCGTGTGCGCTCTCTAAAATACGACTGGCCCCCTTCTTAAAAGGTTGTAATTCGTGGGTATTGAGGCAAATTCCTTCAATGAAAATCAAGACTATTCCGTCTTTGCGGAGGCATTCCACCGCCTGGCGGAAGGTATTTGAGTTTAGGTGGAGATGCTCTTTACCTTCTCTTTGGCGAAATACAGGAAGCAGGTGAAGTTGCCTTAACAAAAACCCGAAGACTGGATTTCTGAACACATCTCCCCTGGCTAAATAGTTGATTTTGCGCGGATACAAGGCACCGATAATCACAGCGTCCAAAAACGAATCCGGGTGGTTTACCACTAATAGGACGGGACCTTTCGTGTTCATCAACTCCGCATTTTTCACCACGATGGACGGGCAAAAGATACGCAGCGCAAAACGAACCAATATTTTTAATAGAAAGATCAAGTATTTTTATAATTTTAAGCACCGCAAGGTTTAAAAAATATCGCATGCAAGCAAACTTTCTCTCTGTCGTTTTAATGCCCATCGCCCTCGCCATTATCATGACGGGCTTAGGCTTATCGCTTACCATCGCAGATTTTAAACGGGTCTACGAATACCCTAAAGCTGTTCTCATAGGACTGGGCACTCAGATGATTCTCTTACCTATCATCTGCTTTTTCATCGTGAAAGCCTTAGCGCTTCCGTCCGAATTAGCCGTAGGTTTAATGCTATTAGCAGCCGCTCCGGGAGGTCCTTCCGCGAATCTTTATTCGCATATTGCCAAAGGCGACGTCGCCCTCAATGTCACCCTCACCGCCCTAAACAGTATTCTTTCCGTCATCTCGATTGCCTTTATCGTAAATCTTTCGATGAAGCTATTGATGCAACAGGATGCGTACATACCCTTGCAATTCTCGAAAGTGTTAGAAGTTTGTATGATCGTGATTTTACCCGTTTCGATCGGAATGATCATTCGAAAAAAAGCACCCGGATTCTCGGCGCGACTAGAAGCTCCAGTGAAAATTTTGTCTGCCATATTCCTCGCCTTGATCATCTTTTTAGCCGGATGGAAAGAACGCGATCACCTGATGTACGATATTCAAACCGTAGGCTTAGCCTGCCTGTTATTTAATGTGGCCTGTCTTTCGATCGGGTATTATTTGCCCCGTTTATTGAATCTAGATAAGAAACAAGCCATCGCAATTGGGATGGAAATAGGCATTCACAATGGAACACTAGCGATTTTTATTGCCTTAAATGTGATAGGAAATGGAACGATGACGATTCCAGCTGTGATTTATAGCATCATTATGTTTATAACGGCGGCTATTTTTGGCTGGCTAGTCAATTTGCGAAACTAGTCTGCGGACTCCGAGCTAGCTTTTTTCTTTTCGATCTTTTTAACATTCCAAATATACAGCGTCTCCACCTTCGACCTCGCCCAAGGCGTCTTGCGTAAGAAAGTCAAACTCGATTTAATGCTCGGATCACTCGCAAAACAATTAATGCGAATCTTGCGCGCCATCTCTTCCCAACCTAATAAATCGACTAGATCAGTTAGGATTGTTTCCAGTGTTACACCGTGTAAGGGATCGTTGCTCATGTAGTAGGATTAGAAAACCAAGAGGCGTACTCCACATAATTATATGCGGTACGTTTAAAAACTTCCGCCGCATCCGGGCTTACCTCTTTTAAATATTTTGCTGGATTTCCCGCATAAATAGTTCCCGCCGGAACTCGGGTTCCTTGGGTCACGACGGCTCCAGCCGCGACGATACTTCCGGATTCTATGTAGGCATCATCCATCACGATCGCCCCCATTCCGATGAGCACATTGTCTTCAATCGTACACCCATGCACGATCGCATTGTGTGCGATGGAAACATAGTCGCCTATGGTAGTCACCGTTTTTTCAAAGGTGCAATGCACTACGGCACCATCTTGAATGTTCGTATAATTTCCAATACTAATCGAATTCACATCCCCCCGTACCACCGCATTAAACCATATCGTACAATGATTTCCGGTGCGCACATCGCCCACAACGGTGGCATTAGGAGCAACCCAATTTTCTTCTCCGAAAGAAGGCGATATTCCTTTTACAGGTAAGATTAAGCCCATATTCCTTGGAGTTTTAATACTTTTTCAATTACATCTCTCACCGCACCGCGGCCACCATGGAACGGGGAAACGTATTTCACGACTTGATGCAATTCAGGAATCGCATCCGCCGGGCAGGTACTCAAAATATCAGGACGCGAAAGGATTTTTAAATCCGCCATATCGTCGCCCATATAGAGAATTTCATTTTCTTTGACCCCTAGTTTAGACAATAATTCGAGGTAGGTTTCTAACTTATCTTTCCCGCCTAAACCGAAATAGATGTGTTGAAACTTGAGATTCTCTAAGCGTTTTTTGACCCCCGGATGACTCCCCCCTGTGATCACGCATAGTTGAAAATTCGCCTCACGCGCCTTTTCTAACGCATAGCCGTCGCGGATGTAGAAAGTGCGGAAGTGTTCACCCGTTTCGAGCACGTGAACATTGCCGTCCGTCATCACACCATCGATGTCAAAAATGAAGGCTTTTATATCCTTGAATAGGGAAAGTACGTTAGACATAGGGAGTATTTTGACCCAAATATCTGAATATTTTATGTATTTTTATCCGTTTATGCAGAATACGTCGTCTTTGTTTCGCATCCTATTTTTTATCCTCGCCCTGAATTTTGGCCTTTCTGCGCAAAAAATTCAGGTAGGACCCTATTCTATTCGGGTAAATGGAACCCAGGTAGAAAAAAATCAATGGGGCCCATCCGAAATCTCTTACCGTATAGCAAATGATAGTCTCGTTTTCCAAGTGACCGAATTTCAATGGGACGAAAAAACGAAAACAGGATCAGCTAAAGGCGGCGAAATCACCGGTGAAAAACTGGGTCACAAAAAAGCGCGTCTACAAATCGATGCCCTTCTCTTCGAACCTGCGAATGGAACCATGCGATTCATTTCAGCAGATTGGGTTGAAAACGACCGCGAGACGAATGGGGAAGGTTCGCTCACGCTAAGAAGAAAAGATAAACATTTCAGCTTTGAATTTAGAGCGGCCGAACAGGTGGAAATGAAAGGAGAGGCCTGGGAAGCGGAAGGAAAACCTTTCTATAAAGACTTGCGCAAAGGCCTAACAGGCGACGCCCATTTACATTTCGGTAAATTAGGAACGATGTCTGCTCCGCTGATTTGGTTCTTACCCGACTCGTCTATTTTAGTCCCAGCAGGTCGCTGGAGCAGTGCATTAAGCAATTCAGATTCCCTATCTAGAGGACAAGTAAGCGGTCAGTGGTACCCTAAAAACCAGACCTTCCATTTCAAAAAATTACCCGGCGCCACTAATCGTGCTTTGTTCGAAGACAGCTTCCACGAGATGCGGATGTCGGTAGATTTAGGGGTGTTGCGCGTGAAAGAAAAGCGCATCGATTTTTACCAAATTTCCGGCCGAAACCAGGTTCCCGCCTGGCTCGAATCGAAGGATTATTATAACGAGGGCCGTATTCAGGAATTGCAAGGTTTACTTACCTATAGCCCCATACGGATCTTATACCGCTATTTAGTCGAGAATAAAACGGAGTCAGCCACGATCGGGGATCTAGCGGTCCAGGTGAATCGCAAGCCGGAACAGATTCAATCGGGCTTTCAGTCCTTCGTGGAGGCGGGGTATATGAAAATAGAGGATGATCAAATTTCTTTCACGAGTCAGGGGAAGCATTATGCACGTGTGGCGTATGAGAAAAAGGATTTTGACACCTTTTATGCGGCCTCGATGGGGAATCTTTTAGACGCAGATTCGGCCTCGATGTCCCTCGATTTAGTGGACAAGAAATTGCGCATCAGGGGTATTCAACAGGTGATGATTTCGGACTCTTTGAAGGCGGAATTCATTCCCTATGATGAGGCTTTGACCTTCCAAAAAGGGCGCGATTTCAATTTCCTAGGGGAAATCAAGATTGGGGATTACCGTTTCCGCGGCCCAGATTTCGCTTTTAAATTCAATGATTTTACCGCACAGTTCACGAAAATTGATTCCATTACCTTCATCCCCAAAGGCCAATCAAAAGAATTTGGCGGCCAATTTAGATACGAGTCGGGATCCATCATTTTGAGTGCTCCCGGAAACAAGTCCGGCCGTTTTGGGGTCGCAGAATACCCTAAACTACTCATCCCGAATGGAATGACGGCCCATTTTGATGAGCCTTGGCGGGCAAAAGGAGTCTATGAATCGAGATACTATTTTAAAGTTCCCTCCATCGCATTAGATAGCCTAACTCAAAAGGCCCCTGTTTTCATCGGTACGTTTAATTCCCCCGGACTTTTGCCTCCTTTAAACACGCAATTGGTGTTGAAGCCGGACCAAAGTTTTGGCTTTACTTATTTTCAAAAATCCCCCTTATCCATTTATCAAAAGAAAGGAACGTTAGTGCTAAGTGAGCCTCTCGAAATGGATAAAAAAGGCTTGCACACGGCTGGAACTTTTTCGATAGCGGGGTTTCAGTCATCTACGAAAGAGGCTTTCTTGTATCCAGATTCGTTAATCAGTACGGGCCTAGGAGGAAAATTAGGCGAAATGGCGAACAAAAAAGGCCCCATCGCGACCCTTCCGGGGCATCGCTTTACTTGGTTACCTAAGGAGGATTCTCTTGCTGTTTATCCGGAGAAAAATTCTTTCGCATTGTATGGGAACCAATTGCAATTAGAGGGGCCGGTTTGGATGCATCAGAAGGAGGTTTTCGGAAAGGGGGAGATAACTTTAGGGGATGGTAAATTACAATCGGAATTATTTTATTTCCAGCCGGCTACATGGAAATCGAAGGATGCCAGCTTATCAATAGGTCTAAAGAAGCCCGTATTTATCGCAGACAGAATCGCCATTGAAGCGGCTCCAGGCGCGGTGAACCTTGCTTTTAAACCGGTAGAGGAGACGCCAGTCACTTTACCTATTCAAGGCTATAAAACGACTTATTCAGGAGCTATTTGGGAGCAAAAAAACCAAAAAATCAAGCTCCAAAAACTCGAATTGCAATCGCTGGATTCTGCTGTGAAATCAGGGCCCATCACGGCGAAATCCGGCGTTCTGGATCAAGTTTCTGAGGTAATATCTTTAGAAGGAGTAAAAGAATTAGAAATAGGACCGGCCACGGTTTATCCAGCGAAAGGTTTGTTAGCTATCGCGAAAGGTGGGCAATTTAAATCATTAAGCGGTGCGAGGGCAACCGTAAATGGCCATGTTTTGGCAAACATCAATACCGTCACAGCGAATGCGAATCGTTTCACGGGAACCGCGTCCTATTTGCTGCCGGTGGAAGGAAGCGATAGTCTGGTGATCCCCATGAAAAATTTCGATTTTCAGCCGGAAGGAATTCGAGCGGAGGCGCGCTACATCGAAAAGACGCCGTTGAAACTGACGTCCCATCAAGAATTTAAAGGCGATGTATTTTTCCTTTCGGAGAAACCGAGTTTGGAATTTAAAGGCTCGATTCGCCCTTTATTAGGCACTTTGAAGTTTAAAACGGCTTGGATTCCGTTCGCTAATTCAAAAGGAATTGTGGTGAACGACGAGTTAAAAGACGAACTCGGTCGCTCGGTAACCGCCGGAATTTTCGTGAATGCAGATAATAAATTATACCCCTCTTTCTTAGGGCCTATGTCGAATGAAGACGATCCGGTTCTCTTTAAAGCAGCGGGGGAAGTGACGGAAGCATCCGAAGTGTATAGCATCAAAAATGCTGAATCTCAGATGCATTTATCCATCCCAAAAAAGCGCGTGGACACAGACGGGATGGTGCAATTATTTACGGGGAATAAGCTGGTGCGGTCTTTTGGCAAGATCTCCATGTCCCTAGATACCTTAATTCCTCGTATCGAATCCTGGCTGAGTTTGCAATTCCAAGTGCCTATTCCTATTCTCGCAAAGATGGGCGATCGAATCGTGCGTTATAATCTAGATGAAGGTTTACAAACGGCGGCGGCGGATGAGCCGGAGAATCGGGATGAATATTTGAAAAGGGTGGAGCCGATTTTAGGCAAGAAATTGACGGAAACGGTCAAAACGAAGATGGATCGCGAGCACATCGCCCTGGACAAAGTGGATCCGGAATTCGCGAGTATGATCAATTTCTCCTCCGTAAAATGGGCCTGGTCGCCTAATTTGAGCGCTTTTTACTCGATTGGCGATTTGCCCTTAATTAACGTGGGGCCAGTAGATGTGAATGCAACGGTGAAGGGAATGATGGAGGTGATTAAGAAGCCCAATAAGGAGGAGTTTTACGCCTATTGGGAATTATCCGAAGATCTTTGGTATTATTTCGCTTATTTTGAGGGCGAATTAGGCGTTTATTCTTCGGATAATTCCTTCCTTGCCACGGTAAGGGAGTCGATGAAAACCCAGAAAAAGGGCGGAATTAAAGTCGTGGAGGCAGCTGCAGAAGAAAAGAATGCTTTTGTGAAACGATTCACATCGTATTATAAACCGTTAATTCCGGTGAAGAAGGCGCCAGTGAAAAAAGAACCAACAAAAACAAAACCAGCCACAAAAGGCAAAGAGAAGACCGGTGGATTTTAAGAGAATTCGATATTTAAAGCAGTTTTTTGATTGCCTTGACCGCTGGGGTTTGGTACGTCGCGACCCCTTTGGGAATCCAATCGGCATGAAACGCATCATTGTGTTCATTTTGGGCTGGTTGACATATGCGCGATTGAGCATATATAATCGTACGGAAATTAAGGGAACGGAAAAGATTGTGGATTTGCCGCGCGAAGGCGTCCTATTCCTATCGAATCACCAAACCTATTTCATGGATGTGATCTGTTTATACCACATCTTCTTCTCCGTAAAATGGCGTATTAATAACAGCATTCGCTTTCCTTTTTACCTTTTCGGTCCGCGGTCGCGCCTGTTTTATGTGGCGGCCTCTGAAACGATGAAGGAAGATGGATTTTTACCTCAGGTTTTATCTTTAGCAGGGGCCATTTTAGTGAATCGATCTTGGCGCGCACACGGTCAGGATGTAAAGCGCGAAGTGGATTTAGAAGCCCAAGATAAAGTGAGCAAAGGCTTGGCTTTTGGTTGGGTGGTTAGTTTCCCACAAGGCACCACGCGTCCTTTTGCTCCTATTAGAAAAGGTACGGCGCATTTAATTAAGGCGACTAATCCCATTGTCGTTCCCGTTCAAATTAACGGTTTCAGACGCGCTTTCGATAAGAAAGGCCTCTTTCTGAAGAAGCGTAACACGACCTTAAGCGTGGAATTCAAAGACCCGATTCGCTTTAAAGAATCTGACACAATCGAAGAGATCTTACAGCGAATTTCGGCCGAAACCGGCATTCCGATGGTTGATACCCATGCTCAGTAAAACTCAAGGCATCGTCATTTCTTATATGCGCTATCGAGAAACCTCGATTTTAGTGAACGTGTATACGGCGGATTTTGGGATTTGTTCTTACATCGAGAATGGGGTACGTTCTGCCAAAGCCAAGCATAAAATGGCCCTCTTCCAACCACTCACCCAGCTCGATTTAGAGGTATATCATAAACCAGGAAAAGGCCTTCACCGCATCTCTGAAGCGAAATGTTCCTTTCCCTACCAGGGAATCCCCTTTGATATTGCGAAGTCTTCTCTGGCTCTTTTCTTATCTGAAGTATTAAGCAAAGTCTTAAAAGAAGAGGAGGCAAATCCAGTGCTTTTCGAGTTTTTATGTCAATCCTTGCAATATTTAGATCGGGCTGTCGCGAATTTCGAGAATTTCCATTTGCAGTTTCTGTGGCAGCTAGCTGCTTTTTTAGGCTTTGGGGCAAGTACTTCCGCGGAGTTTTACCAACAATTAAAAGCCGCAGGGTGCATTGTTCCCACCTTTCAAGGATTGGATGCGCTGATACACGCTGATTACGGGCATCAAATCGTGTTGCACCGATCTGAGCGAAAAGAATTATTGGCCGGAATGCTACATTATTATCAATTGCACATGGAAAACTTCGGAGAGATTCGTTCCTTGCAAATATTACAAGAAGTATTAGCCTAATGCGTAATCTTTACACTCTGAAGCCCTCGGCGCAGCCGAATTTTCTTGAAATCACATTTCAGTTTGCCCCCAGAAAACCGGGCAAACAGGTGATTCAGCTACCTATTTGGCGACCAGGACGTTACCAAGCCCAAAACTTCGCAAAAAATATCCCTGTTCTAAAGGCATTTAGTGCGGGTATTTCTATTCCGATTCGTAAAACAGCGTCCTCCACGTGGGAACTCGAGGCCACTGAACCCGTCGAAATCCGCTACAGCTATTTCGCAAATCAACCCGATGCCGGAGGGTCAGTCGTAGAAAGCGATTTGATCTACATCAATTTCATCAATTGTTTGCTCTATGTAAAAGGGCGCGAAAACGAGCGATGCGAAGTCCATGTTGAAAAGCCTGATGGCTGGAAAAGTGTGTGCACCTTTAAGAACGGAGGAAAATTCCGCGAGCTCGTGGATTCTCCCTATATCGCTGCTCCCGCTATTTTTCAACACAAATGGAAATGCAATGGCGTGAAATTTACGATTGATGTGGTGGGATCGCGCCAGGCTTTGACAAAAAAATTAACCGCCGCTTACGAGAAATTCACGCAAACCCAGCTCGGCTGGATGGGTCATTTCCCCGTCAAAGAATACCATTATATGTTGTGGGTTTGTCCATCTCCCTATTACCACGGCGTAGAGCATACGAAATCCACGATGATGGTGATGGGGCCACAAGACCGCGATGCCTATGAGGACTTGATCGGATTAGGCTCGCACGAACTGTTTCACGTTTGGAACATTGCGACGATTCGCCCTAAAGAATTGTTTCCTTATGCCTACGATCGCGAAATTCCATTTTCTACGGGTTGGGTGGTCGAAGGAATCACGACCTATTTAGGGGATTGGTTCTTGTATGAATCGGGGGTTTGGACTCGGCAGGAATACCTGGCGGGTTTATTAGGGAACCTGAAATTGCATTTTGACCGCGATGCTGCGGCGCAGCAGTCTCTAGAGGAAAGTTCGATCGATTTATGGCTGGACGGTTATGGGACTAGCTTGCCTAACAAGCGCGCGTCCATTTATTACAAGGGAGCGGTGGTCGCCTTGGCTTTAGACCTACAATTACAATCAAAAAACGGCAAATCGCTAAAAGAGGTGATGCGCGCCATGAACGCAGAATTCGGCCAGCTAAAAAAAGGTTATACGAAAGCAGATTTCATCCGCATCTGTGAGGAAATGTATGGCGGATCATTGCAGGATTTCTTCCATAAATACGTCGAAACCTCATCCGATATTAGCGCTGATTTACAAGGAATTATCATCTTATCGGGTTCGAAATTTGAGCAAGACCCTCTTAAAGGGTGGACTTTAAAGGATTATAACGCAATTTAATTGCGCATAATATCTTTTAAGTATATATTTTGTCTTTTAAGTAGCTATTAATATTCCTTATAGTTTAGGAATTTTACTGCAATGAAAGATTTCCCTACTTTAATTCGAAAGGCTCGATTAGACAAAGGCTTTAGCCAAGACTATGTTTCTACGGAGATAGGGATCACTTTATCCGCCTATTCTAAAATCGAACGCGGTCTTACGGATCCGTCCTTAAGTCGAATGAAACAAATCGCAGGAGTTCTCGAAGTAGATTTATCAGTTCTATTTAAGCCAAAAGATTATCCTCATTTCTCTGGTGTCGCTGATCCAGGCGGCGCAACTACCCCCGTTTCCCGTTACGAATTCGAAGCCTACGTAGGTTTAGTTCGTGACCTTCAGGAACGATTACGCGATTTAAACGATCGCCTCCTTTAATCCTCCTTTTTTATTGCGGAATCAGGGCTTATGCCTAAATTGCAGGTTCAAAATCAATTGCTATGTTGAATAGACCGCGTCGTAACCGTTCCAGTGCCGCTATCCGTACGATGGTGGAGGAAAATCGCCTTTCGGTGAAGGATTTGCTCTTCCCTCTTTTTGTGATGGATGGGTCTGCCACTAAAACTGAAATCAAGTCGATGCCGGGCATTTACCGATACACAACCGATCTTTTATTGAAAGAAATCGAGGCGTGTTTGAATCTAGGAATTACCTCTTATGCGCTTTTTCCACAGGTAGCTGAAGACCGCAAGGATACCTTAGCGACGGAATCACATCGGAAGGGCAGTCTTTATTTAGAAGCCATTCATGCGGTGACGAGCCGTTTTCCGGAAATTTCGATGTTAACGGACGTGGCGATGGATCCTTACAGTTCGGATGGACATGATGGGATCGTTAAGAACGGAGAGATTTTGAACGATGAAACGCTGGATGTGTTGGCCAAAATGGCGGTAGCACAAGCCCAAGCCGGATCAAAACTGATCGGTCCTTCGGATATGATGGATGGCCGCGTGGGTTATATACGCGATTCTTTAGACGATGCCGGTTTCACGAATGTGGGCATAATGGCCTACAGCGCGAAATATGCGTCGGCCTTTTACGGACCTTTCCGTGATGCTTTAGAGTCTGCGCCTAAATTTGGCGATAAAAAGACCTACCAAATGAACCCTGCAAACAGCCGCGAAGCCCTTCGCGAAGCGGAATTAGATGAATTAGAAGGAGCAGATTTCTTGATGGTAAAACCGGCTTTGGCCTACTTAGACATCATATCGCTACTCCGCGACAATACCAATTTACCTATTGCCGCCTACAATGTTTCAGGCGAATATGCGATGGTCAAAGCCGCCGCAGCAAACGGCTGGATCGACGGCGAAAAAGCGATGTTAGAAAGCTTGCTATCAATGAAGCGCGCCGGAGCCCAGGTCATTTTGACCTATTTTGCTAAAGAATTTGCCCAATTAAAAATATCCTAAAATAGATCATACGATGTCGTCAGACCGTTACATGCAACGAGGTGTTTCTGCCTCGAAAGAAGATGTTCATAAAGCCATTGCGAACTTAGACAAAGGTCTTTTTCCGCAGGCATTCTGTAAAATCTCCCCAGATATCTTGGGAGGTGATGCGGACTATTGCAACATCATGCATGCGGATGGGGCGGGGACGAAGTCGTCTTTGGCCTACTTATATTGGAAAGAAACGGGCGATATTTCCGTTTGGCGTGGTATCGCACAAGATGCGGTAGTCATGAACACGGACGATTTAATCTGCGTGGGCGCGACGGACCAACTATTACTTTCTAGCACCATCGGCCGCAATAAGAACTTAATTCCAGGCGAGGTCATCGCCGAAATCATCAACGGAACGGAAGAAGTCTTACAAATGCTTCGCGATAACGGCATCGGCATTTATTCGACCGGCGGCGAAACCGCAGACGTGGGCGATTTAGTGCGCACGATCATCGTGGACAGCACGGTCATCGGTCGTATGAAGCGTTCGGACGTCATTTCAAATGGCAATATACAAGCAAGTGACGTGATCATCGGCTTAGCCTCAGATGGCCAAGCGAATTACGAAACGACCTATAACGGCGGAATGGGAAGCAACGGCCTAACATCTGCGCGCCACGACGTATTAGGAAAATACCTGGCGACGAAATACCCCGAGAGTTTTGACCCATCGGTTCCCTCTGATTTAGTCTATTCCGGCTCTCGTACTTTAACGGAAGCGGTTCCTGGAACCCCTTTAAATGTAGGTCAATTAATCCTTTCCCCTACGCGCACTTACGCGCCGGTGGTGAAGGCTTTATTAACTGAATTACGTCCTCATTTGCACGGAATGGTGCATTGTTCTGGTGGAGCGCAGACGAAAGTCATGCACTTTGTGAACGATGTGCACGTGATTAAGGACAATTTGTTCCCGATTCCTCCTTTGTTTGATTTGATCCAAAAAGAGAGCGGAACCAGCTTCAAAGAAATGTACCAAGTATTCAATATGGGCCATCGTTTAGAAGTGTATGCGAATCCAGCACACGCGGATGAAATCATTCGCATCTCCCAGTCCTTCGGTATTCCTGCCCAAATCGTGGGTCGCGTAGAAGCCTCAGCGACTAAGAAGCTGACCATCAACAGCCCTTACGGAGAATTTATTTATGAATAGTGTTTGCTATTAAGCGAATTATTTTTTAGATTTGCACCCCCATTTAAAGGGCTTTTAAAAGTTTTTCATTTGTCTTGAATCACTAGCCTCGTGGGATTGTTTCACTTAAATACAGTAAAAATGTACGCAATCGTAGAAATTGCCGGGCAGCAGTTTAAAGTAGAAAAAGACCGTTCTGTTTACACCCACCGTTTGGCGGGAGAAGAAGGCGCTGCACTGGTTATCGACAAGGTATTACTTGTTGACAATGACGGAAAAATTTCCGTAGGAGCTCCCTTAGTAGCTGGAGCCACTGTTACTGCTAAAATTATCTCTCACGTTCGTGGCGAAAAAGTTTTAGTTTTCAAGAAGAAGCGTAGAAAGACCTATCAGAAAATGAATGGTCACCGTCAAAATTTGACAAAAGTATTGATTGAATCAATTAACCTTAAATAAGGATAAAATAAGTCTTAAACTAAGCGATTCTTCGGAACGCATAAATAAATAATACCATGGCACATAAGAAAGGCGCCGGATCATCTAAAAACGGTCGCGAATCACATTCTAAACGATTAGGCGTTAAGTTATTTGGAGGTCAAGCAATCATTGCAGGAAATATCATCGTTCGTCAACGTGGTACTGCTCACAATCCTGGCTTAAACGTAGGAATTGGAAAAGATCACACATTATTCGCTTTAGCAGATGGTGTGGTTAAGTTCAAAAAAGGTTTCAAAGGACGTTCATTCGTTCACGTATTACCTATTTCAGCTGATGCAGCTCCTGCAGATGCACCAGCGAAAGCTCCAGCTAAGAAAGCAGCTTCAGCTCCAGCAGCAGAAGCGGTAGTAGAAGCAGCTCCAGTAGCGGAGGCTCCAGCAAAGAAAGCTCCTGCGAAAAAAGCAGACGCTCCAGCAGCAGAGAAAAAAGCACCAGTGAAGAAAGCAGCTAAGGCTGAGTAATTCACCACGCATTATATAGGAAACCCGGCATGAAAATGCCGGGTTTTTTTGTTTTTTGGAAACCAAATAGGACGTACCTTTGTTCTACTTTTAAATACCCCCTCATGAACACGACTACATCTATCCATATTTATACAGAATCTACGCCTAATCCGCATTCCATGAAGTTCGTCTTCAATATGGAATTACTACCGGAAGGGATGTCATTCGATTACACCCAACCAGCAGATGGACTAACGAAGGAGAAAAGCTCCCCACTAGCGGTTGCTCTTTTTGGATTTGATTTCGTATCCCGCGTTTTCATTACGAACAACTTCATCACCTTAACAAAGACCGAGTCAGTGGCTTGGGAAGATGAATTATTTGGGATTAAGACCTATTTAAAGAAATATTTCGAAGAGAAACAACCCGTTTTCTCTTTACCAGAAACGGCGATTGCTGACGATCAGTCAAACGACACGCCAGCCATCAAGCAAATCAAGCAAGCCCTAGATGAATACGTTCGTCCAGCGGTAGAATCCGATGGCGGCGCCATCACATTCCACTCGTTTGACGAAACAACAGGACAAGTGAAGGTATTATTACAAGGTTCTTGCTCTGGCTGCCCATCATCAACTATGACCCTAAAGCAGGGAATCGAAGCGCTATTAACGCGTATGGTTCCGGGTGTGAAGGAGGTTGTGGCGGAAGGGGTTTAAAATTTCCGGAGGAAATTTTAAACCGAAAGAATAGAGCACAAAGCACAAAGAATAAAGTTGGAATAAAAAATGGGGCCTCGGCCCCATTTTTTATGTGCTTTTTAACATTTCACGAAGGTTATCGCCGCAGGCGATACCATCTCTATTCTTTATGCTTTATTCTTTGTGCTTTACTTTACGATTAATTTTAAATGAAATTTAGCACAAATCGTAACTCCTCCACCTCCCTAAAATTCTGATGCTCCACCTTGTGAGAAACCACTTCGTGAGCCCAAGTCGTGTGAAACGGAACATGGATTCCATGGCCGCCTACCGCGAGTACAGGGAGAATATCTGATTTCAATGAATTCCCTATCATCGTGAAATGCGCTGGATCTACATCCAAGTGTTTGATTAGTTTCAAATAATCGCTTTCCTGCTTATCAGACATGATTTCGATGTGGTGGAAATATTGCTCTAAGCCTGATTTAGCTAGTTTGCGTTGTTGATCTAACAGGTCGCCTTTGGTGGCTACGACTAATCGGTATTTGCCTTGCAAGGATTGCAAAACTTCGACTACGCCAGGCAAAATTTCGATATCTCGTTCGAGTAATTCTTTACCTAGGTTCAGAATCTTTTCGATTCCATCTAAGCCCATGGTTCCACCGGAAATCTGAATGGCTGTTTCGACCATGGAAAGCATAAAGCCTTTGACCCCATAACCGTAAAGTGCCAGGTTATTCATCTCGACCTTAAAAAGCTCCTGACCGGTGGTGTGAGACGGCAAATAGTCTTCCATTAATGCGCAGAATTTATCTTCTGTTTCCTTAAAGTAAGGCTCATTCACCCAAAGGGTGTCGTCTGCGTCGAATGCGATTACGTGTTCCATCATGCTAATATAAAAAAAGAGTAGAGATTATAGAGCATAGAGTAGAGATGGTCTAATCTCTATCTACAATCTTTACTCTCTACTCTATTATCTCTTATCTCGTCTTCTTAGTAAGAAGTTGCAATCGTAATAAAATCAGCCGCCACTAACGAAGCGCCACCGATTAAACCACCATCTACGTCTGGGCAAGCGAATAGTTCTTTTGCGTTTTTCGCGTTGCAGCTTCCGCCGTACAGGATAGAGCAATCGTCGGCTACGCTTTGGCCATATTTTTTAGCAATGTGTGCCCGTAAATAGGCATGCATATCTTGTGCTTGTTCTGAAGAGGCAGTTAAACCTGTTCCGATGGCCCAAATAGGTTCGTAAGCGATGACTACTTTGCCAAATTCTTCCGCCGAAAGGTGGAATAAGCTTTCAGTTAATTGTTGTGCTACGTAGGCTAAGAAATCACCGCCTTCGCGTAGTTCTAAGCTTTCACCGCAGCAAAATAGGGGAGTTAGGCCGTTTGCTAAAGCAGCATCTGTTTTAGCCGCTAATTGCTCGTTTGTTTCTGCGAAGTATTGACGACGCTCGGAGTGTCCTATGATGACGTATTGTACGCCAGCAGAAGCTAACATCGGTGCGGAAATCTCACCTGTATATGCGCCAGAGGCTTTTTCGTGGCAGTTTTGGGCTGCAACAGCTAGGTTAGGAATGCCTTCAATTACTTGATTCACACCCGTTAAATACAAAGCTGGTGCTGACATAATCACCTGAACATCCGCGGAAACGCTAGACTTCACTAATTCTGCTACTTCAGTAGCTAAAACGAAAGCCTCTTGCGCCGTTTTGTTCATTTTCCAGTTACCTGCAACAATTTTTTTTCTCATACGTTCATCATTTAAGCCCCAAAATTACAACACCTTTCCGTGGAATGAAAATTACCTATAAAAATTCGGCCCGATATTTCAGAAGATTCCCACATTTAGCGTATTTTCACACCTTATATGAACGTTAACCTTGCTATGAAAAAATTCAGCACCGGCTTACTACTTTTACTTCTTCCTTTTCTGTCCTTTTCACAGGATTTGTTTCCGCATACTCAGTCTAAATGGGTCGATTCCGTTTTTAATTCCTTAAGTGTGGACGAAAAAATCGGGCAATTATTAATGCCTCGCGGAAATGTGGCAGACACCTACGATACAACACGTTTGTATTCGATTGTGAAAGAATACCATGTGGGAGGCTTTGTCCTATTTAAAGGGCATCCGGTGAAGCAGGCGCTTTTAGTGAATGAATTACAAAATAGAACGAAGGTTCCGCTATTTATTGGGATGGACTTGGAGTGGGGATTGGCGATGCGTTTGGATTCGACGTTCCGTTTTCCGTACCAAATGACTTTGGGCGCTATGCAAGGCAATACCGCTTTGATCGAGAAGATGGGGGTACAAATAGGCGAGCAGTGTAGAAGAATGGGCGTGCACATTAATTATGCGCCGGTGGTGGATGTGAATAATAATCCAGCGAATCCGGTGATTAATTTCCGCTCGTTTGGGGAGAATCGGGAGGATGTGACGGCGAAGGCTTTGGCCTACATGAAAGGTCTTCAAAAGGCTGGAATCATTACCTCAGCAAAACATTTTCCAGGTCACGGTGACACGGGTGTGGATTCTCACCTAGATATTCCGATCTTAAATCACTCACGTTCACGCCTGGATAGTTTGGAATTATATCCTTACAAAGAATTGATATCGAATGGATTACAAGGAGTGATGGTAGGGCACTTGAATTTACCTGCTTTGGACACGACCGCGTCCTTAGCTTCGACGCTTTCGAAACCGATTGTGACAGGTTTGCTTCGCGATGAAATGAAGTTTCAGGGCCTCGTGTTTACGGATGCGATGGATATGAAGGGCGCGACCAAAATGTTTCCAGAAGGCACAGCGAACGTAAAAGCTATCTTGGCGGGGAATGATATTTTAGAAACTTTTGTGGATGTTCCCGCTGCTTTTGATGCGATTAAGAAGGCCTTAACAAATGGTGAAATCTCGCAAGATGATATCGATAGCCGCGTGAAACGTATTTTACATGCCAAAGCCTGGGCAGGATTAGCCCACTATTCTCCCATCGTAGTAGCTGATTTAATTAAGGATTTGAATCCGATTAAGAGCGAGGTGCTAAATAGGGAGTTTGCGGAGAAGACGATCACGTTGATCAAGAATCCGGGCGAACTTGTTCCCGTTCGCGCTCTCGACAAAACACGCATCGCGACATTAGCCATCGGGAAGCCGTCCTACGGTGCTACTTTCCCCACGGAGTTCCAAAAAATGGCCAATAACTACCTCGAAATGCCTCACTACTATCTAGATGAAACGAGTGCAGATACGACGATTGCACGCATCGAAAAATCGCTCGCGAGCTATGATGTGGTGTTAATGGGTATTCACAGTATTTCGATTCGCCCGGCGAATAATTATAGTTTGAAGCCGGCGATTAAGGCTTTAGTGAATCGTTTTGCCACGCCTAAAACGGTGGCGATTCACTTTGCAAACGTGAACACGCTGACACAATTTGATAGTTTAAAGAATGCAGGAGCCTTGTTGACGGCTTACCAAGATGGTATTTCCCAACAGGAAGCGGCAGCGGAGATTGTGTTCGGTGCGATTCCGGTGACGGGGAAATTACCCGTTAGTTTGAATGCGACTTATAAGCAGGGGATGGGATTGACGACCACTTCTTTAGCTCGATTGCAATATAATTTGCTGCCTGAGTCAGTGGGCATTTCATCTGCCTACTTAAATGCAAAGGTGGATTCGATGGCGAATTTAGCGATTGCGGTGAGGGGTGCTCCGGGGGTGGTGGTGTTGATTGCTAAAGAAGGGAAGGTCATTTACCACAAAGCTTTTGGCAACCAAATCTATGAAACGACGGTTCCTTTAAAGACATCTGATATCTTCGATTTGGCCTCTATTACCAAGATTTCTACCTCCATTCCAGCGCTAATGAAATGGCAAGACGAGGGGAAATTCTCGTTAAAAACTACGATGGGACAACTGGTTCCGTCCTTCGTAAAATCGAATAAATCCGGACTTTTATATGAAGATGTGTTAACCCATCAATCCCGCTTAAAGGCTTGGATTCCCTTCTGGATGGACTATGTGGATAGCACGGACATGATTTTCCACAGCAAGAAATTCCAAGAAAAATTCACGAAAGACGATGTGAAATACAAATATGTAGAGCGTTTCTTAAGCCCAGCTTCTGGGGAAGCACGTTTGAAGAAAAATATCAAGGATGAAAAGGCGATGTGGAAAGAATTCGTGGATATCACGAAAGATGTGACGCGTTGGAAACCATTCAC
>CAMDSI010000021.1 GCA_945906915.1 Spirosoma fluviale
AAACGACCCTTTTCCTGGTAGTATTTGCGAATGGTAAGCTCTAGATTTTTACGAAGTGTTTCTGTGATGATCTTACCTTTATACGTCTTCATTTTTTCATTCAACGCCTCTTGCTCGCCTTTTCTGATACCCGTATATTGAATCGAGGCTAAACGAGGTCGTTCTTTTAATTCAATCACTAACCAAATTTTCCCCTCTTCTGCCTTCGTAGCATAAATTAGGACCTCATCTAAGATCCCTTGATTCATGATTTTGCGAATCGCGGCTCCTATGGCATCACCAGGCACTTTAATTTTATCCCCTACTTGTAAACCCGAGATATTGATCATGGAAGTTCCGTCATAAAACTGAGAACCTGTAACCTGTATATCGGCGATGGAATATTCCTTAGGATCTGCATACGAAAAGCTCGTTTCCGGAAGCGAAGAGCTGATAGAACGCACTCCACCTAAAATTTGGGCAGAAGCAGAATAAGCTCCAAAGATAAAAATCAGTAGCCCTAAAAAGAGGCTAATTTTATTCATTAATCGGGTGGCAATTGATTTTTTCATACGGGGGCTTCAGCCCTTAATTTAATTGTTCACTTATCTTTCCAAAACGTCTTTCACGGATTTGAAAGTCTATAATTGCCTCCTTTAGATGTTCTTTTCTAAAGTCAGGCCAAAACAAATCTTCAAAAATATACAATTCTGCATAGGCTAATTGCCACAGCATAAAATTACTAATCCGGTGATCTCCACCGGTTCTAATCATCAAATCTGGATCAGGCATTTCTGCCGTAGACAAATAGGATTGTATGGTATCTGAATCTATCGATTCAATGTTTAATTCTCCACTTTTTACTTTTTCAGCAATCTGCTGGGTCGCTTGAACTAAATCCCATTTCCCAGAATACGAAAGCGCTAAATTCAAGGTTAAACCCTTATTATTTGCTGTTTTCGCCATTGCTTTCTCTAATTCTGCCCTGGAAGATGCCGGTAATTTACTTAAATCCCCGATTGCTTTTAGGCGAATATCTTTCTCAATCATGCCCGGTAATTCATCTTTAATCGCAGAGACTAATAGACTCATTAATGCGCTTACTTCCGCCTTAGGACGATTCCAATTCTCTGTAGAAAAGGCATAAAGCGTTAAAAACTTAACTCCTAATTCGCCACATCCTTCGATTGTTTCACGAACTGCCTTTAAAGCAGAACGATGTCCAAAAACGCGGTCCATGATCCCTTGTTGCTTTGCCCATCGACCATTGCCATCCATAATAACGGCTATGTGTACAGGAACATTACGTAGATCAATTATTTCTTTCAATTTAAATCAAGGATTTGCATATAACAAGATGGCAAATGTAGTCATATTGACCACTCTATCCAATTAAAACTTGTTAATAGGTAGGACAAAAAACAGATTGAATCGTGTAAGTGACCGTTAGGGAGGAATTCAAATACTGATCTCCTTTAGTTAAATTAAAGGATGCTTCTCCTTCAGATAAAGGACGATCCAGCGCGTCTGTAAACGTCTTTCTAGCCCCTAAATCCCATTGAACTCCCCAACTAGGTGACAATTGGTATTTAAAACCGATTCCGAAAGGGAGCGCATAACTCATCTTGGTATTGGTCTTAAAAGCTACGGCATCTTGCGTTCCTGACACTTTTGCAAATACAGTAGAAGCACCTATATAGAAATAGGGAGTCCAGTTGTTCACCCGTTTTACGGAGTTTTGGTAATTCAAGAAATTATATTCTACTAACGCATCTAATCCAAAAATTGATGTCGCAAAATTCGTCACAGGAAGTCCTGCCGTTACAGGGGAAACACGATTTCCAGTCCCTCCACGCAAATCAGTCATCACCGCCTGAATCCTGTAAGCAAACGTGGGGTTATTCTGATAACGCACTTGTAGATTTAAGGCAGGCCGCGTCATCGCAAACTCCTTATTATTAGGTAAAATATGCCAATTTGCCCAAGTACCGTGGTATAAGGAACCGCCTAAGCCAGCACCATAGGACCAACGCTGTGCGCTTGCAGACAAGCTAAAGAGCGTCAATAAAAGCAAGAAATAGAGGTTCTTTTTCATCAATCTACAAATATAAACAAAGAATCTAATTTGCGATGATTAATCGTTTGGTAATTCTTTGACCCGTTGATGCAGCTAAACTAAAAAGGTAAGTACCGGACGGCATTTGTGCTATATCTACTGGGTAAGTATACGTTCCATTGGCTAAGTCGCCTTCAAAAATTAGACCGAGTTTTTGGCCTTGCATATCAAATAAAGCTAGCTCCACTCGCATAGATACGAAAACAGCAAATTGAATGCGAACCTGTCCAGAAGCTGGATTAGGAGCTGGATCCATCAATATCATTTTCACTCCAGCCTCTTCAATCAGTGGAGAATTAATGAATAGTGGCAGGCTATCAAAGGATTTCTTAAAGATGGCAGTGGTACTGGCGGCTGATAAACCTAAGTGATCAGATAATACCGTTGAATATACTTGACGGTAATCGAATTTAGCCTTAATATCTCCATTGCTGTCTACGTCAATCAAATTTGGATTCTCGCCCACTAGTCCCCCTCGAACCGTATTGCCTATAACGAACATCGGTGCCGCAGTTCCGTGATCCGTGCCGGTGGTTCCGTTTTGATTTACGCGACGACCGAATTCAGAGAAAGTCATCAAAGTAACTTTATCGGCTTTATTTTGGGTTTTGAGATCTTTCTGAAAGGCTGAAACTGCATCCGATATTTGTTTCCATAGATTCGCATGCTGGTTTAATTGATTTGCATGGGTGTCGAATCCACCTATCGTGCATAAATAGACAGGCGTTTCTAGGCCTCCGGTGATTAATTTTGCCACGATGCCTAATTGCCTTGCTAAATTAGTATTGGGATAGCTCAAAGAATTCAATCCTTTCAAGGCTTTGTCCCGAATAATGGTAGAATATTGCAAGGAGGTACTGGATATTTGCTTTAAAAACGCTAATTCATCCCCGGCAAGTGTAGCGGGAGGAATTTCATCATCCGTCAAGGTGCCGGAAACTAATTGGTAGAAGAGATTTGGGTCTTCGAAAACAGTACCGAAACGGCCTACATCTGACTGAAACAATAAGGATTCGACAGAGCCTAATTGGATGGCCATTGGTTGCGATGGCATGGCAATAGGATAAGATGGGTATTTTTCTGCCAAATAACGAGCAGCCCAACCCTCTTCCCAGACTACATTCGCATCCGAGCCTGTATTCCAAATGTCCGTGGAACGGAAATGAGAACGATTGGGGTTTGCGTAGCCGACGTTTTGGACAATAGCTACATTCCCCTGATCATACAAGGACTTGATAGCGGTCATGGAAGGATGCAAATACATCCCATTTTTCAAGGCTAAGGCATCGGCTTTTTTAATGGCGATATCAGGTCGCTTAGAAAAATAAGTATCATTTTCAGCTGGAATAACCGTATTTAAGCCATCGTTTCCGCCAGATAATTGAATGATAACGACCACGTTTCCTGAGGGAACAGAGGCCGCTAAACCGGCTGGCAATTGCGCATAGGCCTGTCCTGGAATACCCGAAATACCGATTCCAACACCACCCGAAAGCAGTGCCATTCTTCGCAAAAATTCAGCTCTTGATAGGTCTTTTTTCATGATTAACAGAGTTGAAATTCAGGTAAGCGCATCACTGCCTTAAAAAATTGCTGCAAATTCACATTCGCACCAGGTGAATAAGTGGAATAATTCTTCACGATTGTTCCAGCTAACAAGGTTTCTAAGAGAAAGGCCTTCTTTTTTACGGTAGGAGGAAAGGCTAAAAATAAAAGGCAAACGTCATCCACGAATTCTACTGCCTTTTCTGAATTAGTAAAGCTTTGGGCATAGGTTAAGGCAAATAATTTACCCGTTACCGCTACGCCATTATAGCGTTTACCGGTGATCAAAGAATCCGAAAATCCACCCCGATAAGAATAGGTGGTCGAAGAAATCCATTCTCGCTGACCTGGCCAACCCGCTACATCAGGTGGCTGGAATAATTGCATTTGAAGGACTTTCGACATCTCATACATGTTGATGTAGTCAGGCGAAGGTAATTCTAAGAGCTTTGACGCTCCCACCATTAATTCCGTAGGATTTTTAATTTTGCTGCCGATGTAGGCTGCTGAATAAAATTCATCGGAGGTAAATAGAAACTTCAGCAGTGGCTTGATTTCGTAGTTATTGGACCTCAGAACAGCGGCCATTTGAAGGACAAAAGCTTCGTTCGGTTTATAGAAAACAAATTCTTTATAGAGCTTACGGCAGATGAATTCGGCGGTGGCTTTTTGGGTAAAAATGTGGTCCACTAAGGAGTTTACATCAAATTTAGCCGTTTTACCCAGCACGGTTACGTTAGCTTCCGTATACCAGCGGGAGGCGACAAAGGTGGCCGTTAATCCGCTTACCTGCCAACCGGAAAGGACTTTTGCCGCTTGTTTTACATCGGTCTCGGTGTAATTACCGATCCCCATGGTAAATAATTCCAATAGCTCGCGGCCATAATTCTCATTCGGAACTGAACCACGTGAATTATTACCGTCTAAGTAAATCAGCATCGCAGGATCGATCGAAATCTCTTTCACTAACTGCTTGAAATTCCCAAAGGCATATTTGCGAAACAGGGCGTTTTGGGCGTACATGTTTTGGGGATATTGTACTTTATCCCGCTCATTTGCAAAATGGTTATGAAAGAAGAGCACCATTTTCTCTCGCATACTCAAACCCTCTTTGTGCATCCGGTTAAACCACCAATAATTAAATTCGCGGTACCAAGTTCCCGTTTCACCCGAAGTATTCTGAGAGGCGGCTGGTACCGTATTCACCCAGGTATTGGGCGCAGCTGGAAGGGGAGAATCTTTTAAAATAGCCTGATCTAGCAGATCAGTAAAAGACGCGTAGCCTTGGGCAGCGGACAAATCATTTTTTGAATACCCAAAAAGGCTTCTAGATAATAAATGGGCAATATTTTTTGCGTTCCAAGCAGGCATATTATTCCGTGAATTTGATTCGCATCGTCGTATCAGGTTTAGAAAAACGCTGAACGCGAACATCAAGTGAACTAGCTATTTTATCAACTCGCTGGGGAACAGCAATTTGGTCAAAGAAAACTGGATCAGCTTCCACTAAATCAACGATCTTCTTCTCTCCTTTCTTTCCTACTATCACGAGGTAATAATGAATTTCACTCGGATGCTTAGCGTCAGTATATTTTTTGCGAATGGTTCCATTCCAACTCATTTCGGTAATCTCATCCGGCTCATTATATACTTTGGCTGACCAAAGATTAGGCAAGAAAATCTGCGCCGCAAAGGCGATGCCTGTCATGGCAATGAGAATAGATCCGAAGTTTTTTCCAAAAAAATCATCCTTGTTCGCGGAAGAACCGCCACCCATTCCTCCGAATAGGGGCATTTTTAATTTTTTGCGCGGAGCTCTGCGAGGTGCAGACGGGACAGTAGACATGTATTAAAACAGAATTACTTACAAAAAAAGTTAATTAATCGGTATTTTAAAAATTTTTGGGATTAATATTATCGAATATAGTTAGGATAAAAATTCAAATTGGTAAATTGCCTTTTCATTTTTACAAACGCCTACAAAGCATAGATTATTATAATGATTTCATTCATCAGTAAATCGGTAACGAAAATTTTTGGCACGAAATCAGAACGCGACATTAAAGCGTTGATGCCGATCGTTGAGAACATAAAAATCGAGTACGCTAAATTAACTAGCTTATCGGATGACGAATTACGTGGAAAAACGGCGGAATTCAAGTCTCGTATTGCTGCATCTTTAGCAGACATAGATAATCAAATCACCTCCCTACATAGTTCTGCTGAAGAAACAGAGGATGTAGATGCGAAAGATCGTTATTTCCAAGAAATCGATGCATTAAACATCGAACGTAATTCAAGTTTAGAAGTCGTGTTGCTGGAAATCTTACCAGAAGCCTTTGCGGTAGTGAAGGAAACAGCGCGTCGTTTCACAGAGAATAAACAATTAGTCGTTTCAGCGACGGTAGAAGATAAATTTATTGCCTCTAAGAAGAAGAATGTGGTGATTGAGGGGGATAAAGCGGTTTGGAAAAATCAATGGTTAGCTGCTGGAAATGAGATTACCTGGGATATGATTCACTATGATGTGCAACTTATCGGGGGTATCGTATTGCACCAGGGAAAGATATCTGAGATGGGAACTGGAGAGGGTAAAACACTCGTTTCGACGCTTCCCTCCTATTTAAATGCTTTAGCCGGTCGCGGTGTTCACTTAGTAACCGTGAATGATTACTTAGCAAAACGTGACTCGGAGTGGAATGCTCCCTTATTTGAATTCCACGGTTTAAAAGTGGATTGTATTGATAAGCACGAGCCGAATACAGAAGAACGTCGCGTGGCCTATTGGGCCGATATTACGTATGGTACGAATAATGAATTTGGCTTTGATTATTTGCGCGATAATATGGCGCGTAGTTTAGAGGATCAAGTCCAAAGACCACACCATTTTGCGATGGTCGATGAGGTCGATTCCGTGTTAATTGATGATGCGAGAACACCCTTAATTATCTCTGGACCTATCCCAAAAGGTGATGAACAAGAGTTCGAAGCCTTTCAACCGCGCATTCATTCTTTAGTCGAAGCACAGAAACAAATCGTCCAAAACTTCTTAGTCGAAGCGAAGAAATTAATCGCCGCTGGAAATAAAAAAGACGGTGGATTAGCTCTTTATAGAGCATATAAAGGATTACCGAAGTCGAAGCCATTGATTAAATTCTTGTCTGAAAGTGGCATGAAGCAATTAATGAATGAGACGGAGAGTATTTTCTTAGCGGACAATCAAAAACTGATGCCAGAAGCGCACGAGCCGCTTTTATTTACAATCGAAGAGAAGAATAATCAAGTAGAATTGACCGAAAAAGGCTTAGCCTTTATGAGCGGTAATACGGAAAATCCGAATTTCTTTATTTTGCCTGACCTTTCCATTGACCTAAATAAGATTGAGCAAAACAAGGAATTGAGTGATGCCGATCGTTTAGGCGCTAAGGAGAAGTTGATTCAAGAATATAACGAGAAAGCGTCTCGCATTCATACGGTTAGTCAATTATTGAAGGCCTATACCTTATTTGAAAAGGATACCGAATACATCCTGGTGGAAGGCAAAGTGAAGATTGTCGATGAGCAAACGGGTCGTGTGATGGAAGGACGTCGTTATTCGGATGGTTTACACCAGGCAATAGAGGCGAAAGAAGGGGTTAATGTAGAGGATGCGTCCCAAACCTATGCCACAGTTACCCTCCAAAACTATTTCCGCATGTACCATAAATTAGGTGGTATGACGGGAACGGCGGAGACGGAAGCGGGGGAGTTTTGGACGATTTATAAATTAGATGTCATTTCTATTCCGACGAATCGCGTTATTCAACGTGATGACCATGAGGATAAAGTGTACCGAACGGTGCGCGAGAAGTATAATGCGGTGGCAGAGGAAATTCAGGAATTAGTGGCAGCAGGGCGTCCCGTCTTAGTAGGTACTACTTCCGTGGAAAACTCGGAATTGATCAGTCGACTTTTGACGATTCGTAAGATTCAACACAATGTATTAAATGCCAAACAACACGCACGCGAGGCGGATATCGTCGCAGAAGCGGGTCAATCTGGCAAGGTAACGATCGCCACTAACATGGCTGGTCGTGGTACCGATATTAAACTGAGCCCAGAATCGAAGGCGGCAGGTGGTCTAGCGATCATCGGTACAGAACGCCATGAATCTCGTCGCGTCGATCGCCAATTACGTGGTCGTGCCGGACGTCAAGGCGATGTGGGTTCCTCTCAATTCTTCGTATCTCTAGAGGACAACTTAATGCGTCTATTCGGTTCAGACCGTATCGCGAAAGTGATGGATCGCCTAGGAATGGAAGAAGGAGAAGTGATTCAACACTCCATGATTACCTCGTCGATCGAAAGAGCGCAGAAGAAGGTGGAGGAGAATAACTTTGGCATTCGTAAACGTCTATTAGAATATGATGACGTGATGAATTACCAACGTAACGCCATTTATAAGCGTCGCCAAAACGCCCTTTTAGGCGAACGTCTTTCACTGGATATCATCAACATCTTGTTCGATGTGTGCCGTGATATTTCGACGCAGTTCACTAGCTACGAAGATTTCGAATTAAAGACGATTGAACTATTAGGCATGGAGCCGCCATTCGAGGCTTCAGGGTTTACTAAATTGACTGCGGACCAAAAAACGGAACAATTATTCCTTGCAGCTGAGCAACATTATAAGTCGAAAAATGAGTTCATCGCCTCCCAAGTCATTCAAGTGGCTCAAGAAGCGAAGCAACACAACTATTCTGGCATTCAAGTGCCGATTAGCAATGGCCAAATGACCACAGCCATCGTCGTAGATGCCGATAAAACGATCCAATCTCAAGGGAAAGAGGTGGTAAAAGAGATGGAGAAATTCATCACTTTATCGCTCATCGACCAAGAATGGAAAGAACATTTACGCGAAATGGATGATTTGAAACAATCGGTTCAAAACGCCGTATTCGAACAAAAAGATCCTTTATTGATCTACAAATTCGAATCAGTGAACCTTTTCCAACGTTTCGTCTCCCGTGTGAACATGGATACCATCAGCTTTGTCATCAAAGCTGAAATTCCAGCCGTTCAACAAACGAATCAATCCACTGCGAAAGCACCAAAAGAGAAAGCGCCTAAACTGCAAATGAGCAAAGACGACGCCATCTCTTCTTTAATAGGCGGCCTTTCCGGATCTCAAGAAGAATACCACGACCCATCTACCCCTTCGGTAGAACGCGCGGCTCCTCGCCAAGCAATCAAAATCGCAGACCGCAACCAACGTGTCACTGTGCAATTCGCTGATGGAAGCATCAAAGAAAATGTGAAGTACAAGACGGTGGAGCAGGATGTGGATAGTGGGAGAGCGGTGGTGATAGCTTAGTGCGCTTTTGCGCTACGCGCAAAACGGCGCGACTAAGCTAGTCGGCGCGGAGCGCCTTAGTCGACTTCGTCTTAGTCACGACTACGTCGTTCAGTCATCGCTACGCGATTTAGTCGGCGCGGAGCGCCTTAGTCAAAGGGTCGTTGCTGCGCAACTTAGTCGGCGCAAAGCGCCTTAGTCGACTTCGTCTTAGTCACGACTACGTCGTTCAGTCATCGCTACGCGATTTAGTCGGCGCGGAGCGCCTTGGTCAAAGGGTCCGGAGAGAAATCAATCTTTTCGGACTTTTTTATTTTCATGACTGAATCGCGCAGCGATGACTAAGTCCGCAGGACGACTAAGCCACGAAGTGGCGACTATATAAGAACTATGTCGTCAGCATTGGCTACTTCCACCCCATTGCTAGCCCCCTCCAGCTCCGCCTTCGAGCATCTAGCTCTTGCAATGGCAAATGGAGTTTTCGTGGAATCTAATAATTCAATTACTTCGCCTTTCACGAAATCGCCTAGGATTTCGGTGATGCCGACGGAAAGTAGGCTTTTGCGGGAATTGATGGCTTTGACGGCGCCTTTGTCTAGGACGACTTTGCCGGTGATGAGGCTGCCTGCGGCGAGCCATTTTTGGCGGGCGGTTAAGCTGGCTTTGCCGGCTTCGAAGATGGTGCCTATTTTTTCGTGGAGTGCGTCGACGATTCCGCCGGCTTGATCTAGACCGAAAATTACGACCTTGATACCTAGGCGCATGGCGAGGCTGGTGAAGGTGAGTTTGGAGATCATTCCGCCTAGGCCTGTTGATGAGGTATCGGAGGAGACGACGGATAAAGTGGAGGCATCGATTTTAGAGATATGACGGATGATTACGCCGTTTGCGTCTAAAAGGCCGCCGACCGAAGTCGATATAAGTAATTTTTCTGCGCCGAAGCCGGTGGCGATTAGGGTCGCGAGTTCGTCGTTATCGGAGAATTTTAGTTCGGTGTTAGATACTACGTCATTTTCATTTGCGATGGGGATGACGTTACTTTTCCAAAGTTCGGTATAGGTTTCCTTCAGTTGGAGGAAGGATTCACGATTCGAAAAATGGTGGCGTTCGCAAAGCGATTGAGCGATGGCGATGCCGTATTTCGAAAAGTATAGATTGTATTTAGCGATTAGGATGGGGTTTCCGATTGCTGCGGCGGCTTTTCTTTCGGAAAGTGTGCCTTTGTAATTCAGTAAAAATGCCTTGCCTGCGGCCACGGCTCCGGAGGAGACGAGGACGATGTGGTAGTCTTTTGTGAGGCTTGAAACTTGTGCCGAGATCTTCTCCAAAGTCTGCTCGTTTACCTCTCCGTTTTTGTGGGTGATGGAGGAGGAACCGAATTTGATGACAAGGATGGGCTTAGACATGCCGCAATTTACGTTAAATTGTGGGTTTCTGAAATTCGCTGGATCCATTTAGGGCTGTGGCGAGTCTTTTTAAATAAGCCGAACGAGGGATGTTGATGGCTCCATAACGTAAAACATTGTCATTCATAAACTGCGAATCAAGAAGCTCATAGTTTTGTTCGCGTAGTATTTGGATCAAATAATGAAAGGCAACTTTCGAGGAATTGGAAACAAAGGAGAACATCGATTCGCCAAAAAACGCGGCTCCTAAAGAAACTCCATACAATCCTCCCACTAATTTTCCGTCTTGCCAGGCTTCCACTGAATGAGCCAAACCCATTCGATGTAAATCCGTGTATGCCTGAACAATTTCTTCTGAAATCCAGGTTTGTGGCTCACTTGGACGAGGTAAAGCACAATTGCGCATCACCTGCTCGAAGCTAGTATTTATGCGGATTTCGAATCGTTTTTGGTTAATAAAAGGTTTCAACGATTTAGCCGGCGTATAACTTTGGATGGGAATGATGGCGCGTGGGTCTGGACTATACCAAAAGATCTCTCCGGTCTCCTCCGCCATGGGAAACATCCCTGACGCATAGGCGTAAACTAGGGTTTCGGCGGTGAGGGGTGTGGAGGCTTCCATGAAATAATTTGTTGATTATTGGGATTTAAACGAAGATTTACCGAAATTCGACCCTTAACTGTCAACAACAGTTGACTTTGCTTTTGACAAAACTAAGGAATGGCCTTTACTAATTCAAATTATTACTCCACATCTATTCTCCGACGAAGGAGACGATTCATCTTTCGGGTCTGATACCCAGAAGGTGTGTATAATTTGTCTCATTCTTACCATTTTCGTCCATTCATGAATAAATATACCGTTCAAGTGGCTAGCGAACAACATTTCGCCTTAGCCGAATCCATCTGCCACGAGATGGCTGAATCAGCCAAAGCACGCGGAACTGGAATTGCCAAGCGTACTCCCGAATACCTTAAAGAGAAGATGTCCGAGGGCAAAGCCATCATCGCTACTGATGACGTAGACGGCTCTTTTGTGGGTTTCTGCTATGTGGAAACTTGGCAGCACGGGAAGTTTGTCGCTAACTCGGGATTGATTGTAAAGCCAAGCTACCGTCAATACGGAGTGGCCAAAGCCGTAAAAGAACGCGCATTTGAATTATCTCGCGAACGTTTCCCTGAGGCTAAAATCATAGGTATCACGACTTCGTTAGCCGTCATGAAGATTAATTCCGATTTAGGCTATGAGCCTACGACCTTTGCGGAATTACCGGTAGATGATAATTTCTGGAAGGGCTGTGAGTCTTGTGTGAATTTTGACATTCTGACGCGAACCGAACGTAAGATCTGTTTGTGCACGGGAATGATTTTTGATCCGGAGAATCCTGATAAGAAATCACCAGAAGAGAAAGACGAAAAGTGGTTATTTTTGAAGAATATGGCCGATTTTACGCGCTTAAAGAAGTTTAAAGAGAAATTATTACTGCCTTTTAAAAAGAAGGTAAAATAGATAAATTATGAGCAAGCCTAAAGTAATTCTAGCGTTTAGTGGGGGTTTAGATACCTCCTTTTGTGTGAAATATTTAACCGAAGAGCGCGGCATGGAAGTGCACTCGGCGCTCGTGGATACGGGTGGATTTTCACCGGCGGAATTAAAAACGATTGAGGAGAAAGCTTTTTCTTTAGGCGTGACTTCGCACGTGACTTTGGACGTGGTGGAGGAATATTACCAGGATTGCTTGAAGTACTTGGTTTTTGGCAATGTCTTAAAAAACACTACCTATCCCCTTTCTGTCTCTGCTGAGCGTGTTTTTCAAGCTACGGCAGTGGCAAAGTATGCGGCCAAATTAGGTGCCAAAGCCATCGCGCACGGAAGTACAGGCGCGGGTAACGACCAAGTTCGTTTCGATGTAGTATTCAGAATCCTAGCTCCAGAATGCGAGGTAATTACACCGATTCGCGACCTACAATTATCGCGGGAAGATGAAATTGAATTTTTAAAGTCAAAAGGTGTCGTTCAAGAATGGCATAAGTCGACTTATTCGATTAATAAAGGCCTTTGGGGCACGTCAGTGGGCGGAAAAGAGACCTTGACTTCGGACGGATATTTACCGGAAGAGGCTTGGCCTACGCAATTAACAAAGACGGCGCCTGAGAAAATTAGCTTGCAATTCGAAGCGGGTCAACTGGTCGGTTTGGATGGAGAGAAATTCCCTTCGACCGTGGCCGCGATTCGGGAGTTAACCGAAAGAGCGGGTGCTTTTGCGATTGGCCGTGACATCCACGTGGGTGACACGATCATCGGGATTAAGGGACGGGTGGGCTTCGAGGCTCCGGCACCTTTGATCATTATTAAGGCGCACCATTTATTAGAGAAGCATGTATTAACAAAACACCAATTGTATTGGAAACAAAACATCGGTGATATGTACGGAACCCTATTGCATGAGGGCCAATTCTTAGAGCCGGTAATGCGTAATTTCGAAACATTCCTGGCAGATTCGCAAGGAAATGTGACGGGAACGGTTTACGTTACTTTAGCGCCTTACCAGTTCCAAGTGACGGGAATGGAATCGAAATTCGATTTGATGTCGTCGGTTTTTGGGGCATACGGCGAAATGAATAAAGCTTGGAGTGGAGACGATGTGAGAGGATTCTCGAAGATCGTATCTAACCAAACCATGATACACCGGAAGGTTAACGAAAAATAAGATGGCAAAGATCGGAATCGTAGGGGCCGCAGGCTACACGGGTGGAGAATTACTAAGAATCTTAGTGAATCACCCGGACGTGCATTTGACTAGTATTTTATCGAATTCACAGGCAGGAAAATTGATTTCTGATGTGCATACCGATTTATTGGGCTCTACGCATCTTCGATTTGTTAAAGATCTAACCCCCGTAGACGTCCTTTTCTTATGCTCTGGCCACGGCGAATCCAAAAAATTCTTAGCCGCAAACGACATTCCTTGGCATACGAAAATCATCGATTTGAGCACGGACTTCCGTGATGAATCCGATGGCTTCGTCTATGGTTTACCGGAGTTCCAAAAAGAGAAAATCCAATCTGCCAATAAAATCGCGAATCCCGGCTGCTTCGCCACTTCGATTGAATTAGCCCTTTTGCCGCTCGCAAACGCAGGATTAATTAAAGAAGACGTGCACGTTTCTGCGATAACGGGTTCCACTGGCGCAGGTCAGTCGCTTTCGCCTACCAGTCATTTCTCCTGGAGAAATAATAATGTGAGTGTGTATAAGGCGTTTACACACCAACATTTGGCAGAAATTAAACAGACTTTAGGTACTCAACAAGCCATCCATTTCATCCCTTACCGAGGTAATTTCTCGCGCGGGATCATGGCGAATGTGTACACGCCATACAGCGGTACGCAGGAACAGTCCGAAAAACTATACGAAGATTTCTACGCGAATTCGCCCTTCGTTTTCCTCAGCCCAGCAGCGGTCGATGTGAAACAAGTGGTGAATACGAACAAATGTTTTCTTCATTTACAGGTCCATGAGGGCCAAATCCTCATCAGCTCCGTAATCGATAATTTAATTAAAGGTGCCTCCGGCCAAGCGGTTCAGAATATGAATTTGATGCTGGGGTGGAGCGAGGATGCTGGTTTAAAATTAAAATCCATTGGGTTTTAATTTTTAGAGTATAGATTATAGAGTAGAGAGTAGAGATACAAATCTCCTCTCTCTACTCTCTTATCTCTAATCTAAAACGGACTAAGACGAAGTCGACTAAGTCACAAAGTGACGACTAAAGCTGCGAAGCAGCGACTAATATTATGCAACTATTCAACGTATACCCCCTCTACGACATTGAGCTTGTAAAAGCGAAAGGAAGTACCGTGTGGGATAAAAATGGTCAGGAATACCTGGATTTATATGGAGGTCACGCGGTGATTTCCATTGGACACTCGCATCCTACCTACGTGAAGCGAATGACGGAGCAGCTTCATCACATCGGTTTTTACTCGAATTCGATTATCATTTCTGGGCAACAGGAGCTGGCGGAGAAGCTGGGTCGCGTGTCTGGGTATGAGGATTACACTTTGTTTTTGACGAATTCGGGTGCGGAATCGAATGAGAATGCGCTGAAATTAGCGTCGTTTCATACGGGTCGTAAGAAGGTAGTTTCCTTTACGAAAGCCTTCCACGGTCGTACGGCTGGGGCGGTGGCGGTGACGGATAATCCGAGCATTGTCGCGCCTATTAATGATACATCGCACGTGAGTTTCTTGCCATTTAATGGTGTGGAGGGTTTGGAAGAGGGGATTACGGAGGAGACAGCGGCGGTGATAGTGGAAGGAATTCAGGGTGTGGGAGGTATTCAGGTGGCGAGTGATGCATTTTTGCAGGCTTTGAGAAAGAGGTGTGATGAGACGGGGGCGCAGTTGATTTTGGATTCGGTACAGTGTGGATATGGTCGTTCGGGGCAGTTCTTCTCGCATCAGTATGCAGGAATTCATCCGGATATGATGACGACTGCTAAAGGTATGGGCAATGGTTTCCCTATTGGCGGGGTGTTGATTGCGCCACATATTAAAGCGAGTTATGGTTTGTTGGGGACGACTTTTGGAGGAAATCATTTAGCGTGTACGGCTGCAAATGTGGTACTGGATGTGATTCAAGAAGAAAAATTGATTGAAAATGCGGCTAAGATTGGTGACTATATTCAAAAGGAATTAAAAGGCATTCAGGGAATCACGGAAGTGAGAGGTCGCGGTTTGATGATCGGGATTGAAGTGGAACAGCCCGTGGGGACTGTGAGAGATGCTTTATTATTTAAAGAGCATATATTCTGCGGTTATTCTGGAAAGCATACGTTGCGTCTTTTACCGAGCTTAGCGATCGATCAGAAAATTGCGGATCAATTTTTACAGAGTTTAAAAACAGTTTTAGCAAATTAACCCTTGCTTTTGAACTAGAAATGTGATTATTTTGCGTTTCTTTTGTTCAAAACACAAGAGCAAAAAAGAGAGTAAAAACAATTATTTATCCTTTATAATGGCATTAATTACAAAAATTAGAGAGAAGTCAGGAATAGCGGCGGCAGCAATTGCTATCAGTTTAGTTTTGTTCCTAGTAGGAAGTGATATTTTCCAAGGCAATTCATCTTTATTCGGGTCTAGCTCGCAAGAAGTGGGTGTAATCGCGGGTGAGAGCATCCTGATTCAAGATTTTCAAAAGAAAGTAGAAGAAGCTACGCAGAATTACACAGCACAAACGGGCAAAGGCCCATCTGAGCAAGAGGCGAGCATGATTCGGGACCAAGTTTGGAACCAATTAATCTTAGACATCGCTTACAAAAAAGAATTCGATGCCTTAGGAATCAAGGTTTCTGACGAAGAATTGATCGACATGGTGCAAGGAAATAACATCCACCCATCGGTTCGTCAACAATTCACGAATCCACAAACGGGTCAATTCGACAAGACTTTTGTGATTCAATTCTTAAAGAATTTGAAGACTTTGCCAGTGGAGCAACAACAAGCATGGGATCGTTTTGAGAAATCAATCGCACAAGATCGTCTTCGTGCTAAGTATGAGAACTTGATGCGTATGTCTAATTACGTAACTCAGGCGGATGCAGCGAAGGAATACCAAGCGCAAACGGCGAAATTCAACTCGAAATTCTTATTTGTTCCCTTCTTCTCGGTAGCTGATTCAAGTATTAAGGTGCAAGAATCTCAATTAGAAGAATATTTAGCGAAGCACAAGGATGAGTTCAAAGGAACGAACACGCGTTCGATTCAATATGTAACTTTCCCCGTGATTCCTGCGAAACAAGATACAGTAGAGTTTTATAATCAAATCAAGCAATTAGCGAAGGATTTAGCGGTAGCGCAAAATGATTCTGCTTTTGCAATGTTGAATTCAGATGTGCGTACTCCTTATTTAGTTTCTTATTCGGAGATTCCAGAGGACGTTAAGTCACAGTTAGCGACTTTCCAGCCAGGTGGTATCTATGGTCCATTTAAGAGTGGATTAACCTATTCGATCTACAAATACGGTGGCGTAAAGAAAGATACTTTATTCACGATGCGTGCTAGCCATATCTTAATCGCGCCAGCGAATAAGACGGATTCGGCGAAGGCGCAAGCGAGAACACGTGCGGAAGGAATTTTGGCACAAATTAAAGGAGGCGCGAGCTTCGAGACTTTGGCCCAAATGAATGGAATGGACGGCACCGCACAACAAGGTGGTGATTTAGGTTATTTCAAAAATAACGGTGGAATGGCTAAGTCATTCGAAAAAGCTTTATTCGGTTATAATGGCGCTGGTTTAATGCCAGGTGTAGTAGAAACAGAATTCGGCTTCCACGTGGTGAAGGTGACGGATGCGAAAACTAATACGAGCTATAAGTTAGCAGCGATTAATAAAACGATTGCTCCGTCTCAAGCGACGATGGACAAAGTGTTCACGACAGCTGATGCGTTTGCGAATGCAAATGGCAATTTAGCTTCGTTCGAAGTGGCTTTGAAAAAAGATAGAAACTTAATCATGATGCGTGCTGAGCGTTTGACGGAAAATGCCTCTGCAGTTAATAACTTAACGAATGCACGTGAAATCGTTCGTTGGGCGTTTGATGATAATACTTCCCTAGGCGATGGTTCTAAGAAAGTATTTGAGCAAGATTCTCAATACATCGTGGCTTATGTAACAGGCAAGTCTGATAAGGAAAATGTGAAAGTAGAAGACTTCCGCATCGAATTAACGTCTTTAGTTCGTAACCAATTGAAAGGTGAAATGATCGCTAAGAAATTAGCTAACAAGACTGGTTCGTTAGAGCAAATCGCACAGGCTTATGGCGCGGGTGCTTTAGTAGAAAACGTGCAAGATGTTACGTTAGCTGGCGGTATGTTAAACACAGCTGGTCCTGATGCGGTGGCCTTAGGTCGTATTGCTGGTTTGAAAAACGGTAAGCGTTCGAAAGTGTTCGTAGGAGATAATGGTGTGTTTATCGCAGAGAAAACAGGTGAATTAACTGCTCCAGCTTTAGCGGATTACTCTAGCTTTAAGAATCAAATCCAACAGATGAACACACAACGTTCATCGTTCTATATTAACGAAGCGATTAAAGAAAATGCGAATATTGTAGACAAACGCTACAAGTTCTATTAAGATTTTTTAATTTCGATTAGAAAAGCATTCTGTAAAGGATGCTTTTCTTGTTTAACACGTATGATCAAACACTGGAAACGTTTTAGCGCTTTTTACCTGATCGGAATCGGAGTCCTTCTGATCGCGATAAGCCCCTTCGTGCGTGGTCGTTTTGATCTGAGTGAGGATGGCAAGTATACGCTGAGTGAATCGAGCGAAGTCATCTTAGAAAGCATTGATGCGCCGGTTTTAGTGCAAGTCTATTTAGGCGGTGATGATTTACCCGGAGGTTTTAAGCGACTGAAAAAAGAAACGTTAGACTTACTCGCAGACATGAAATCCGTGAGCTCGACTAACATTGAAATACAGCTCATCGATGTCTATGATGAATATCCGACAGAGGACGCTCGGGCTAACTTAACCCGCCAGCTGGATTCCTTAGGCATTCCGCCTACGAACCTCGTGCACAAGGACAATGGCAAGCAGGTGCAGCAGCTTATCTTCCCTGGTCTTGTTATTTCCAAAGGTGCCCTGAAAACTGGGGTGCTTTTGTTAAAGGGAAACAAGTTAGCTAGCCCGGAAGAGATCATTAATCAGTCGATCGAAGGATTAGAATTTGAGATTGTACAGGGGATTCAGCAATTGCTACCCCAGGAACGCAAGAAGATCGGTTTCTTCGTCGAATATTCGGCTACCCCGGCGATTGCTCAGATGGATCTTGTGAATAGCTTAAAACGCAAATATGACCTATTCCCGGTGGATTTGGCGGCCTCCCCTACGTTAGATGGTTTGGATGCCATCTGCGTTTTGCAACCGACCCGCGAATTCAGTGAATCAGATGCCTATAAGATCGATCAGTTTATTGTCAAAGGCGGTAAGGCACTGTTCCTGGTGGACGGCGTGAAAATCGATACACTGGAGAACCAGGGTCTAGCCATCAGTCCGCGCAAAACAGGTTTGGAAAATATCCTCTTCCATTATGGTCTGCGTTTAAACGCGAACCTGGTGAAGGATGCGCAGAATTCTGGCATGATTCCGCTCAAGGTGGGCAATATGGGCAATAAGTCGAATATTCAATTGATGCCTTGGCCAGCTTTCCCGCTATTAAATGGGAATCCTACTTT
>CAMDSI010000022.1 GCA_945906915.1 Spirosoma fluviale
CCTAATTTACCTAAGTCGAAAGAAGATATAGATTTTTTACATTTAATAAAATGACGACATGAGCAATAATGCAGCTAAAGCGCTGGCGCAAGGAAAAGGAATTTTACGGCTTGCGCCTACTTGGGTACCGAGGTCTTTTTGTGTACCAGGGAGAAGAATTAAATTACATCCAGATGATTATTACGTCCTGGGTGGTGCCCGTGGTGGAATCGATGAACGTTGGTTATCGTCAACGACCCCTGCTAAAAATGGACCATTGACCGGGGAAAACGAAGGCTTAAGTGCCGTTGTTTATTCCGACGGTGGGAAAGAAGAGCAGCTTCTTTTAATTGATGTAATCGAAGAATTGAAAGGCGAAGTGATCGGTGATCGTTTGTGGAATGAATACAAATCTTGGCCTATGTATTCGAAGTTTTTTGATAACATGGGCCCTTTGCCTCACCACATTCATCACAATGATGAGCATGCCGCTAAGATAGGTCAATTAGGGAAGCCTGAGGCCTACTATTTCCCCCCGCAATTAAATAATCATGGAGGGGATTTCCCATACACGTTCTTTGGCATTGCTCCTGGTACAACCAAGGAACAAATTAAGGAGTGTTTGATGAACTTCACAAAGGGGGATAACAAAATCACCATGTATTCTCAAGCATTTCCGTTGATTCCTGGGACGGGTTGGGATGTTCCTCCGGGGATGTTGCACGCGCCAGGCAGTATGTGTACCTATGAGCCACAAAAAGCATCTGATGTTTTTGCGATGTATCAGTCGCTGGTTAATGAGGCTGTCATTCCAGAGGAGTTATTGTGGAATGGTACTCCCAAAGAGGACATTGGGAATTATGATCAATTAATGGAGGTCATCGATTGGGAATTAAATACCAATCCTAATTTATTAGAAACGCGCTTTATGCAACCGATTCCCGTGCGGGATGAGGCTGAAATGGCGGCCGAAGGATACTCAGAAAAATGGGTATGCTACCGATCAGACGCGTTCAGCGCGAAAGAATTAACGGTATTTCCTGGCCAAACGGTTACCATCACGGATGCAGCCGCTTATGGTTTAATTATGATGCAAGGACATGGTAAAATGGGAGTTTGGAATATCGAGACTCCGGCCATGATTCGGTATGGACAATTGACCAACGATGAATTTTTTGTCACAGAAGCTGCCGCGAAATCCGGTGTTCAGATCACGAATTATTCTTCTACTGACCCGATTGTTATATTGAAACATTTTGGTCCAGCAAACCCAGATTTAAAATTATAACCTATTTTTAAAATGACTACTTATCCTAAATTACACAATGCTACCTGGCCCGGAATTGTAGGCAAAGGCCCCGATTCAGAGCCCGTTATTTCACTCGATAAAATGCTCGCCATGACAGCCGCCGCGGAAGTCAATGGCACTAAGTTTGATGGCGTTGATATTGGGTTATTGCCTCCTCATTTCGATATTGAAAGTGGGAAAGATGGCGCCAAAGCCTTGGCCGATAAAGTGGCCGCTCATGGCTTAGAAATTGGGAGTTTAGTGGCTCCTATTTGGGCAGGGAATGCGATGGGGGATAAAGACGCGCGCGATACGTTTGTGGACATGGTTCGCAAAACCTGTGAAATAGGTGCAGAACTACGCAAATTAGGCATTCGTCCGAATGGCATCGTTCGTATTGATTCTGCTGCGGGCGTGGCTGATTGGGCCAAAGATCCTACAGGTAATTCTAAGTTAATTGTAGATACCTTCCAGCGTGCATGTGATGTTGCCGCAGATTTCGGTGAAAGATTGGCTGCTGAAGGAGAGATTTGTTGGGGAGGCATGCACTCTTGGCGGAATATGATTCAGACATTAGAAGCCGTAGATCGCCCTAACATTGGATTCCAAGCGGATATGTCCCATACCTTACTTTACACGATGGGTTATAATTGCCCCGAGGACCGAATTTTACCGGTTGATTATAACTGGGAAAATCGCGAGATATTAAAAGCGTCATTAAAAGAATTGACGGCAGCTCTTCGCCCATGGACAATCGATTTTCACGTGGCTCAAAATGACGGTACAGTTCATGGAACTGGAAGTCATGATAAGACGGGGCGCCACTGCTTAGCGACCGATCCTAATGGGAAGTTGAACATCGCTGAAGATGCTGGATTCTGGTTAAGAGATGCGGATGGACAAGTAACAAAAGCGTTCAAGCATATTTGTTGGGACGGCTGTATGTTCGGCAACTCCGTAATGGAGCAACAACAAACCTGGAATGATATTTTAGCGGCCATGATCGACGTGCGTGAGGCACATGGTTGGTCATAATAAACCTATACCCTATGAAACAAATACGAATTGGATTAATTGGCACAGGATTTATGGGTAGAACCCATTCTAACGGATATAACCGTGTCCCTAATTTTTTCCCGGAGCTTACCTGCAAACCCGTTTTACAAGCCGTTTGCTCGCGGAACGAGGCCAGTGTGAAAGCTTTTGCAGAACAATGGGGATACGCCTCTTATGAAACCGATTGGCGAAAACTAATTGCCCGCGACGACATCGATGCGGTGGATATTTGTACACCAAACGACACACATGCTGAAATCGCGATTGCCGCAGCTGCTGCCGGAAAAATGATTTTATGTGAGAAGCCCTTGTCTCGCACTTTGGCTGAAGGAGAGCAAATGGTGGCCGCGATCGAGAAAGCTGGCGTGGCGAATACGGTTTGGTATAATTACCGTCGTTTACCTGCGGTTAGTTTGGCTAAGCAAATCATAGATTCGGGAAAACTGGGACGTATATTTCATTACCGAGCTAACTTCCTTCAAGATTGGACTATTTCACCTGATTTACCACAAGGAGGTGCCGGAACATGGCGATTGGATGTGGACGCAGCCGGTTCAGGGGTTACGGGAGATTTATTAGCTCACTGTATTGACACGGCCATGTGGTTAAATGGTGGGATTACAGATGTATCTGCGATGACGGAAACCTTTATCAAAGAACGCGTTCACGTTAGTTCGGGTGCCGTGAAAAAAGTAGGCATTGATGATGCGTGTATTTTCCATTGCCACTTTGACAATGGCTCTTTAGGCCTTTTTGAATCAACACGGTATGCGCGTGGCCACAAAGCCCTTTATACGTTTGAAATAAATGGGGAGCATGCTTCCTTGCGTTGGGATTTACATGATTTAAATCGCTTAGAAATGTTTGATCATGCGGATGATGATTTAACACGGGGATGGAAATCCATCTTAGTTACAGATGGCAATCAGCCTTACATGGACAAATGGTGGGTGCCTGGTTTAATTATTGGGTATGAACACAGTTTTGTTCATCAAGCGGCTGACTTTTTCAAAGCATTAGGAGAGAATACGCCTTGTGCACCTACATTTAGAGACGCGTTACAAACACAACGTGTTTGCGAAGCCGTGATTGAATCGGCAAATACGAAGTCTTGGAAAGATACGCAGGTGGAATGGCCTTAGTTTTTTGTTAAGAGTAGATAGGTTTGAATGGAACCGACCAATGTTAAAATCTACGCTGCAGAAGAATGATTGCTTGTGTAAATTATTGATTGCTATTAAGTTCTTGAACTTCTTTACGCTTTCTTCCTCTATCTCTTCTTTAGAATAGACCTTAGGCTGTCTTGCTTTACAGAATACTTTATCTAGCTTCTTTAAGGCGGGCTGATAATCAATCTTAAGGTCCTCGTTGAACCACTTAGTCAAGTGGCTGTATTGCTTTGTTTCGTGTTTTGTAATAAACTCCCAATAAAAGTGCGAAACTAATTTGTCTTTTATTAGCGTATCCGCAACTGGTATTTCTTCTAATGGCTCCTCTAAATTAGGCTTGAGATTAACAAAATAGTACCCCTTTGACTTCGAACCAATTTGGTAATGATTATCCGTCGCGATAATATTATTTGCAATAAGGTATTCAATATATTCCTTATAGTCATGATTAAACGATTGTAGCTTATTAGAGTGGATCTCAATAATACCCCTATTATCCTCGATATTGGTAAGCCAAACACCTTTTGTAATTTGATCTAAAATGAAGTAAAATACGTCTATTTTTACCTTGCGCTTGAACGCGGGCGGGTAATCTTTAAGGATAGTCTCAAGGTTTATCCCTGATGGTATTTGCCAATAGATTTCTTGCTCTATACTTATCATTTTAAAAAAATAATAGATTTAGATAATGAAACCTGCCTTTTAAAGAACATCAACGCTTTTAGAATAGTTTTTATAAACAATCTCTAATAAAAATATTTGGTCTTCTTCCGTTTGAATACCAGCCACTTCTTTCCTGAATTATCCGTCTGGATATTTTCCTTGGTCAACAGCATTAAATCACAATGAGCGATTCCCGTGTAACACTGAAAAAGGAACACATCCTTGACCTCCTGATGAACGATTTTGGTTGGCTGGAAGGATTTAATTAACTCGAGTTCAGCGTTGTCTAAAAACGTCCTAGAAGAGGCTTCAAAGCTAAGTTTAACGAACTCAAAAGGGTTGCTGTCTGAGAATCCTAATTGTTTAGCATATCGAACAACTTTCTTCAGGTGCTGCAGCCTCTTGGTTACAGAATTAGTCACGTTATTACGTACCGTCCGTAAGTACAAATCGTGCTTTTTCACAAACGAAACCGTAACATCGTGAAGCTCTACATCCTGTTTGCCTAGCGTGTCAACAATAAACTGCTTCATGATGTCCTTACTCATCTGGTATTTGATCAAGGTTGCGTTTGTGTAGACTTTGCCTACCAGCTGAGCCATTTCTTCATTGTGCAAATCGTACATTTGAAGGAGTGTGGGTATTGTTTTGGCAGTAGGTTTAGAAGTGGCTGATTGAAACCGATCAATCACGAAGCGTACTTTGACTTGATCCATTTGTTTCAGCAATGAATAGTAACTATCCAGTAGCTTGTTCTCAATAGAAATTAGCTCTTGATTAAGCTTAGCTGCGTGATGATCACTTCCTTTTATGCGCTGCTTTGTTGCATCCCATGCTTGGGCATTAATCTTCACTCCTGTTGAAATGTTCTTGATCTCGTTGGCTATAATTAAGCGCAACATGATGGGAGATTGACCCAATTTGTCTATCCGTGATCTGTAAATCCAAAATAATGTTTTCATCTGTGTTTTGATTTAACACAGGCACAAAATGACGTTGATTTTGTGTGACCAAAAATGTGACCTAATGACGTGTTTTCAGGTCACAATTGGTAACAAAAAAGCACTAACGTGTGTTACGATAGTGCTTTGAATTGTTTTGCTCCCTCTCCTGGGCTCGAACCAGGGACCCCATGATTAACAGTCATGTGCTCTAACCAACTGAGCTAAGAAGGAATTTTGTTCCTATTGGGACTGCAAAAATAGGGGGCTAAATCAGTAAATGCAAGATAGCCCCCCGTTTTTTTCAATTTATTTCTTCTCAGCGGCCTTTTCTGCTGCTTTCGGATCCTTCTTTTTCACTAAGTCTCCTTCTTTCAACTTCTTGGCTACCGTCGCGTATGGCCCTGCAATAATCTCTTGTCCGTCTTTCAAGCCAGACACGATTTCGATATTTTCAAAATCCGAGATCCCCGTTTTAACTTGAATCATTTTCGCTTTGCCTTTCTCCATCACAAACACCACTTCTTTCGTGTTTTCCTTGCGTTTCTTCGCTTCTAAGGCATCGTTTGAGTTCATTGAATTCGTTCCATCTTCTTCTTTCTTTTCGCCTTCTGCTACAGCGCCTATTTCGCGCGTTGTCACAGATGATAAAGGAACAGTTAAGGTGTTTTCTTGTCTGTTAGTCAAAATCTCCACAGAGGCCGTCATTCCCGGTTTCAATGGATACGACAATTTACCTTTAATTAAATCCGCATAAGACGATCGCAATACACGAATCTTTACTTCAAATTCCGTTACTGCATCATTTGAAACAGCAGACACGCCACTCGAATTCGCCGAACTCGCGATTTCATAAACCACCCCCTTGAACTTGCGTTCGCTAGAAGAGAACGCATCCACGTCGATTAATACCGTATCTCCGATACTTACGCGAGTAATGTCATTTTCGTTTACATTTACACGCACTTCCATTTTATTCAAGTTCGCAATGCGCAACATTTCCGTTCCCGCCATTTGTGACGTTCCTACCACACGCTCCCCTAATTCAACGTTCAACTTAGAAATGATACCACTTTGAGGGGCATAAATCGTTGTCTTCGTTAAGTTCGTTTTCGCTTCTTTCAAAGTTGCCTCTGAAGATTTCACGTTATAATTTGCCGCATTTACGTTTGCTTTTGCGGCTTCCAGATCTTGTTTTGCCACGGTGTAAGCAGATACGAATTGATCAAAATCAGCATCAGAAATTACCTTATCCTTGTGCAATTTCGCATTTCGATCGTAATCGATTTTAGCCTTAGAAAGACGTGCTTCGCTTTGGGCTAACACCGCCTTACTTTGTTCCATATTTGCTTTCGTCGCATTCATTTGCGCTTCTGCACGTGCCAAAAGAGACACATAATTATCTGGACGAATCTTTAATAATTCTTGGCCAGCCACAACTGAATCGCCTTCCGCCACATTCAAAGAAACAATCTCTCCAGAAACGTCTGGGGATAATTTCACCTCTACCTCCGGCTGAATCTTTCCAGATGCACTTACTTTTTCGATGATCGTCGAACGAGACACCTTCGCGAACTCTACTTCCGTAGGCTCGACCTTCCCGATCCATTCCATTTTTTTGGCTAGAAATAATCCGCCAAAAATCAATACCACCGCGCCTCCGATGATCATCCAAGTCCGCTTACTGTTGTTGTTAGTTGCCATAGTTTTAATCGCGGCTTCGCCGCTCTTTAGTCGTCACTTCGTGACTTAGTCGCGACTGCGTCGCTTAGTCGTCCTGCGGACTTAGTCATCGCTTCGCGATTTAGTCGACTTCGTCTTAGTCTTTGTGACTTTATTTATTGTTTATAATTAATTCTCTAGTCATCGCTTCGCGATTTAGTCGTCCTTCGGACTTAGTCGCGACTGCGTCGCTTAGTCGACTTCGTCTTAGTCAATGGGTCGTCACTTCGTGACTTAGTCGTTGCTTCGCAACTTAGTCGACTTCGTCTTAGTCAATGGGTCCACTTTTCGACTCTTTGACTAAACCTCACAGAGGTGACTAAGCCGCAACGCGGCGACTTTTGGTTTTTCAGTTGCTCCGCAACTAAAAAACCAAACTCTTCCCCTGATAAAAATCCAAAATCTTCGTTCTAAATACGAAATCATATTTAGATTGAACCAAACTCAAACGCGCGCGATCTAAATTCGTCTTTTGCAAATTATAACTCACGAAGTCAATCGTACCTGCACCAAAACGACTTTCAGCCGCTCGGAAAGATTCTTCTAAAGCAGAAACCTGCGAAAGTCCCGCCTCATATTTCATCGCTGCATTATTTAGATTCAGATATGCTTGCTCAATATTTTGACGTAAAGTCAAGCGAGCCCTTTCGGCCTCAATAGAAGCATTTTCTCGTTGCAAGCCAGCCTGTGCAATTCTAGTTCTGGAAGCAAATCGAGTGAAGATGGGGATATTTAATCCTACGGAAAGTACTTTGTTTTGGGTATTATTAATTTGATCAAAATACCCCAAGGTTAAAGCGTTCGATTGATTCGCAGACACACTTGCATTGAATGATAAAGTAGGTAGTGTTGCTGATTTTGCAACCGAAATTCCTTTTAAAGCACTCTGAACTCTAAGGTCGGCTGCCTTAACTAAAGGCTGAATCGTTAAAGCTTTAGTATATAATTCATCTAATCCCGTTTCATATCCTTTCGTATTAGGAACTGGAACCTGAATTCGTTGCAGCTCAATAGCTGAAATACTCGAATCGTTTAAAAGTTGTAATAAGGTTAATTTGTTAAGGTCTAAATTGCTATAAAAATTCACCACGTTAGACTCTTCATTCGCTAATTGCGCTTTTAAATCTAACAGATTAGAAGGGGCAAGCGAGCCCGCATTCACTAATTTTTCTGTGCGAGTGATCTGTAATTTCGTGATTTCTGTCTGCGATTTAGCAATACTTAATTGGTCTTCCGAATTCAATATGGCTAAATAAGCAAGCACCACTTGTAATGAGATGTTTTCTCTAATAGAAGCCAAATCTTCTTGTGATGCCTTCAGGTTGTAATCATTCTGGAGAACGGTGTTGCGGATTTGGCCCCCATTAAAAAGAAGCATTCCCGCATTTAAACCTAGGTTATTGTAATTAATATTACGCGAATCGAATCCGTTCGTAAACGGGTTAATACTACGTCCAAAACTCGCCGACTGGTTGATATTCGCATTTAAATTAGGCAAAGCATTGTTTTTAGACTGCTGAAGCTGCAACTGGGCATTGCGCAAACTCACCTCAGAAGACTTCACATTTAGGTTGTGTTGTAACGCGATTTCAACCGCCTTAGAAAGTGATAATTGAACCACGCTTCCGTTCGCCTGGATAGCAGAAGCGTTTTGGGCTGAGGCCGATATTCCGCTGGCTAATAGTAAAGCAGAAAGGCTAAATATTTTTAAAGACATAAGGTCAACAATAAAATGTATGCAAAGGTAAACAATCCTCCGAATGTGGCTCCTGATTTTAGGATAAACGGCAAGGCTTCAGGATGAAACCCCATTTAAGGGATAACTTTAAACTTTTCCTTGGCCTCTTTTCGGGAGAACGCATTGAAGTGCCACCACTCATATTCGATAGCCGAAAATCCTGCTTTTTTCATCGCATTGCGCAAAATGAGTCGATTGTCGATCGCTTTTTGGCTTAACTTCCCTGACTTTAATAACCTTGCCTCCTCTATCGGATAAGCCATTTCGCCAAAAAAATCATATTTCGTCCCCATCTCTAAGGGCTTCCCTTTCTCGTCCGCCACCGTCAAATCAATCGCGCTTCCATAATTATGAATCGAATGCTCCTTAGGATCAGCCACATAGGTACGTCTTTTCGCTGGGGGATATTCTGTTAAAGTGTTCCAAAGTTCCCACTGCTTCGACAACGGTCTCGCCGCATCATAAATCAGCAAATGATAACCTGGATGGGCTTTTTCCAAATTCTCCTGCGCCGTCTTCAACTTCGCAATCGTCTCCTTTTGCAAATAGGCATGCGTCAAACAACCATACACATCCTTCCTCATAAAATTATCAGCTGTCGCATATTTTAGTTCGACCAAAATAGACGGAACCTGCTCTGTGACCTCTAATAGGCCCTGTTTCTGCATCGACAGCTCTGCCGCGCAAGTCGTTTTTTGTGCCTTCAGCGATAGGCTTAGTAGCAGGATTATTCCTGCTTTAGCGAATTGTCTCATAATTATGACGGAATTTTCCCTAAATTTAATCGTTTTTTACCTCTTCGAACCTATGGCTTTAAATTGGATTTGGTTTTTATTTTTCGGCGTCGCGTTCATTGTGGCCCTCATTCAATTCATCTTTTTCGGCAATACCGACATCTTTAAAGTCCTCGTCGACGGCATGTTTGACTCCGCGGAAGTAGCGGTGATGAAAGTCGCCCTTCCTTTAACCGGCGTGATGGCCTTTTTTATGGGTATTTTACAAGTGGGGGAGAAGGCCGGAGCGATCCATTTTCTGGCCCGCAAAATACACCCCTTTTTCTCTCGTCTTTTTCCAGAAGTTCCTAAAAATCACCCCGTTCACGGCCAAATGATCATGAACTTCTCTGCTAATCTACTCGGCCTCGATAACGCCGCAACCCCCTTTGGCCTAAAAGCAATGCAGGGTTTACAGGATTTGAATCCGGTCAAAGAAACCGCCTCCAACGCCCAAATCATGTTCCTTGTTTTACACAGCGCGGGGCCCGTTTTAATCCCTCTTTCCATCATGGCCCAACGCGCCATTTATGGTGCACAAGATGCCTCAGACGTCTTTATTCCCTGCCTAATGGCCACCTATGCGGCCACCATCACGGGTCTAATCTTCGTCTCGATTAAACAAAAAATTCGCCTTTTTGACCCCGTCCTTTTCGGCTGGCTTTTCAGCATCACCGCCATACTGGCTGGCATCTTATGGTACTTCAGCAGCCTATCAAAAGAACAAATCGACATACAGTCCAAACTCTTCAGCAACGGCATACTTTTCACCCTGATCTTCTCCTTCATCGCCGCAGCCTTTTATAAGAAAGTAGACATATTCGGCTCCTTCGTCGAGGGCGCTAAAGGCGGTTTCGAAACCTCCGTCCGCATCATCCCCTACCTCGTGGGAATGCTCGTTGCCATTTCTTGCCTTCGCAATTCAGGTGTTTTAGGTTTTATCGTAGACGGAATGAAATATGCCGTAGACAGCATCGGAATTGATAATCGCTTCACCGACGCGATGCCTACCGCCCTTCTACACCCGGTTTCTGGTAGCGGCTCGCGTGCCATGATGATCGACACGATGAAGACCTTTGGCCCAGATTCCTTCGCCGGCCGCCTAGCCTGCGTCTTCCAAGGCTCCGCCGAAACCGTCCTTTTCGTCATCGCCCTTTACTACGGCTCTGTCCAAGTACGCAATATTCGCTATACGCTTTGGGCGGGATTGGCGGCGGATTTAGTGGGGATTGTGACGGCGATAGGGGTGAGCTATTTGTTTTTTGGGTAGCCGTTAGATTAGAGATAATAGAGTAGAGAGTAGAGATAAGGGAATTAGATTAAAGAGTAGAGAGTAGAGATAAAACGAAAGCCCCTCTATACTCTATTATCTATAATCTTTTATCAATTAGCTGATAGGCTTCATTCATTGGGTTGGCTAGTTTTGCGATTAAATAATCCACTAATGACAATAAGCCCCGCCCAAACAAAATCATACGCATTCTCCATTAAAATGGTTGCTCTTTGCCGAAAACTAATGGTTGTAGACAAAGAATATGTCCTAAGTAGGCAGCTCCTAAAATCTTCAACATCCATTGGTGCAAATATTGAAGAGGCTATTGGGGGATTCTCCAGAAACGATTTCAAGTATAAGATTTCTATTTCCTATAAGGAATCGCGCGAAACGCGATATTGGATTCGATTGTTGATCAGCACAGGATATTTCTCAGAGGAAGATGGCCGTTCTGCTTTAGCAGACTTAGATGAATTGATGAAGATGCTAATGTCCACTTTAAAAACCTTAAACAAAGTTTAGATAAGAGAGAGTAGATTATAGAGTAGAGATAAAAATAAAACCCATCTATACTCTCTAATCTACTCTCTATACTCTAGTTTCCCCATCTATACTCTCTGCTCTACTATCTATACTCTAAGAAGCTACTCTCCTGCGTCCCGCAGCGCTGCAACAAGTTCAAACCCCAAACTCTCTATCTTCAGCCGCACCTCGTGCTTATTCTTCAACCCAACAATCTTCGCCACCTGGCCCGTTAGTGGCCCAGATTCGATGGTGATATAGTCGCCCACTTTAGCGGTTTTTCCAACAGTTTCGACCTCCAGGTGATCGGATAGAAATTGTTTGATGGCAACAATATCTGAGTCTTGAATGACGGCTGGTTTGTGTAGCCAGTAGACGAAGTTCACGACGCCTAGCGTTCTGCGGACTAGGCCGCTTTGTTTCTCAAGGTCAATGTTTACGAAAACGTAGGAGCGGAAAAGGACTTCTTCGACCCACTTTTTGCGGTCAGACCATTGTTTTTTGCGCTTGGTGGTGGGACAATAAGCTTCGATGCCTAGGTCTTCAAGGCGCAAGGAGACTTTCTTCTCCATTCGGGATTTCGTATAAATCGCGTACCAGGCCATGCTTATAAACGGGCGTCAGCCAAGTCTTTTGAGAGTATAGATTTGATGTCAAAAATGACTCCATTTTCGGCGCGCAGAGACGCGAAAGGAAGGTCAAGGAATTCGTTGTGAGCTACGGTCAAAACAATCGCCTGATAACTAGAGGCTAGTTTCGTGACAAGGTCAATGCCGTGCTCGTGTTTTACTTCGGCCGCGTTTGCCCAAGGGTCGTAGACGTCTACGTCCATGCCAAAATCCACGAGTTCCTTGTAGATATCTACTACGCGGGAGTTGCGGATGTCGGGGCAGTTTTCTTTGAAGGTGATGCCGAGCATGAGGGTTTTGGCGCCGCCGATTTTTTGGCCTTTATTAATCAAGAGTTTGACTAATTTATTCGCTACGAAAATGCCCATGTTATCGTTCACGCGGCGACCCGAAAGGATTACCTGTGGATAATAACCGAGACTTTCGGACTTGTGCAATAAGTAATAGGGGTCTACGCCGATGCAGTGGCCGCCCACTAAACCGGGTTTGAAATTCAAGAAATTCCATTTCGTTCCTGCTGCTTCTAACACCTCGGTGGTGTCGATGCCCATTCGGTCAAAAATCAGTGCTAATTCGTTCACAAACGAGATATTTACGTCGCGTTGGGCGTTTTCGATGGCCTTACTCGCTTCGGCTACTTTCATCGAAGGCGCTTTGTGGGTGCCTGCGGTGATGATGGAGCGGTAAAGTTGGTCGACTTTTTCGGCAATTTCTGGCGTAGATCCAGAGGTTACTTTTTTGATTTTGGTCAACGTATTAACCTTATCGCCTGGATTGATTCGTTCTGGCGAATAGCCGCAGAAGAAATCTACATTAAACTTTAATCCAGAGAATTTTTCCAAAACAGGAACGCAATCTTCCTCCGTACAACCTGGATAAACAGTCGATTCGTAAATGACTAAATCGCCTTTCTTTAATGCCTTTCCGATCATCTCCGATGCCTTCAAAAGCGGACTTAAATCCGGTTTTTTGAAATGATCAATGGGGGTGGGTACGGTGACAATGAATGTATTGCAAGAATTTAAATCGGTAGCATTAGACGAAAAGGTCAAAGAAACCGACGCTTTTAATTGCTCCGCGGTCACCTCCTGCGTGCGGTCGAAACCTGATTTCAATTCCGCAATGCGGCTTGTGTCGATGTCAAATCCGAGTGTGGGGATTTTCTTGCCAAACTCTACCGCCAGCGGAAAACCCACATATCCTAAGCCTATTATGGCGATCCGTGTACTCATCTTATTTATTCGAGAATAATTTTACATCCGACAAAACCATGTCTTTTACGAGCGCGGCTAAGTCGTATTTCAGGGTCCAGCCTAGTTTTTCTTTGGCCTTCGTCGGATCTCCGATCAATAATTCCACCTCCGTCGGACGGAAATAGCGTGGGTCGATCGCGATGACTTCTTGCCCTACTGGCACTTGATAAGCGGGATTCGAGCAAGAAACCACCGTTCCTTTTTCGTTAATTCCTTCGCCCGTAAAGGCCACTTCAACACCTAATTCGGCGAAAGAAAGGCGGATAAACTCGCGCACGGTCGTCGTAACGCCGGTCGCAATAACGTAGTCTTCTGGTGTATCTTGTTGCAAAATCAACCACATCGCCTCGATGTAATCTTTCGCGTGGCCCCAATCGCGTTTCGCATCTAGGTTACCTAAGTGTATTTTTTGTTCTTGTCCTAAAGCGATTTGGGCAACACCGCGGGTGATTTTACGGGTCACAAAGGTCTCGCCACGAAGGGGAGATTCGTGGTTAAATAAAATCCCGTTAACCGCAAACATGCCGTAGGCTTCGCGGTAATTCACCGTGATCCAGTAGCCGTATAGCTTAGCGACGGCATAGGGAGAACGAGGGTAAAATGGGGTTGTTTCTGATTGCGGAACTTCCTGTACAAGACCGTAAAGTTCCGAAGTGGACGCTTGGTACACTTTGGTCTTTTTAACCAAACCAAGCAAGCGTATGGCCTCTAAAATGCGCAATGTTCCGATGCCGTCCACCTGCGCCGTATACTCGGGTTCGTCGAAGGAAACTTTCACGTGGGACATCGCCCCTAAATTGTATATTTCGTCTGGCTGAACTTCTTGAATGATGCGAATGATATTCGTAGAATCACTTAAATCGCCGTAATGCAAAATAAAAGAAGCCGAATCTACGTGCGGATCTTGGTATAAATGATCGATGCGGTCGGTGTTAATCAATGAGCTTCTGCGCTTGATTCCGTGCACGATATAGCCCTTATTTAAAAGAAATTCCGCTAAATAAGCGCCATCTTGTCCTGTTACGCCCGTAATGAGGGCTACCTTTTTTCCTGTCGACATACGATTCATTAAGAAATCAAAATTACGCAAAAAACGGGCCTAACGCAATTTATTCGTATAGGGCCAAAATCGCCGCCTCGTGTTTCGCGTAGATTGCCTTGCGCTTCAATTTCAGGGTCGGCGTGATTTCACCATCGCTCACCGTGAACAAACGCGGCAATAAAACGAATTTTTTCACCTGTTCGTATTTTGCCACCGAAGCCATGGTATCTGCTACCTCTTGATCCATTTTTTGGAGAACCTCCTTGTGTTTAATCAGGGCCTCTGGGCCTTTGGCCTGAATACCTTGTTGATCCGCCCACACTTGCAAGGCATTAAATTCTGGAATAATCAGCGCCGACGGGAATTTTTGGCTTTCGCCCACCACCATACATTGCTCGATGAAAGCAGATTCTTTCAATTTGTTCTCTACTAGTTGCGGCGCCACATATTTCCCGCCAGACGTTTTGAATATCTCCTTCTTGCGATCCGTAATCTTCAGATACTTGCCGTCCACCATCGTTCCAATGTCGCCCGTGTGGAACCAGCCATCTTTATCAATTGCTTCCGCAGTAGCTTCTGGATTTTTATAATAACCCGACATCACAGAATCCCCTTTCACACAAATCTCCCCATCTTCCGCAATCTTTAATTCGATGCAGTCGATTAGGGATCCCACACAACCTACTTTAAAATCAACAGGCTTCACACGAGATACAGAAATTACCGGAGAGGTCTCCGTTAATCCATAACCTTCTGAAACCGGAATGCCGGCCGCCCAAAAAACGCGCGACAAACGAGGTTGCAAAGCAGCTGAGCCCGATGCGATCAAACGCACATTGCCGCCCAAAGCTTCTCTCCATTTGCTGAAAATCACTTTTCGGTAGAACGCTAATTTTAACGAATCTAATAAGCCTAATTTTTCCATCGGGTCGTATTTCAGACCAAATTCCAATGCGCCAAAGAATAGCGTCCGCTTGATGCCGGTAAGCTCATTTCCTTTGGCCAAAATCTTATCATATACTTTCTCCAGCAAGCGAGGAACCGAAGCAAACATCGCCGGCTTTACCTCCCTAATGTTATCAGCGATCGTCTCCATGCTCTCTGCATAATAGACCGAAACGCCGTAATACATATACATATAGATGTCTGTGCGCTCATAAATGTGGCACAAAGGCAAGAAACTTAAGGCGCGATCTTCTGGCAATAAATCAAAGAAATTACCTCTCACTAAAGACTTCACATTGCTCACGATATTGTGGTGCGTTAACATTACGCCCTTAGGTCGACCCGTCGTACCAGATGTGTAAATCAAGGTTAATAAATCGCTAGGCTGTACTGCATCCATCAATGGCTTCAGTTTAGCCACCTCTTTTCCCTCTCCTAGATCCTTCACCGCGGTCCAACGTTCTACATCAGCCACCGGATCAAAGGTGTAAATTCCTTTTATTAATTTGTTCCCTTTAGAGGCCTCCTTCGCTTTCAGATACAATTCCTCGTTTTCACAGAACACAAATTTCACCTCTGCATCTTTAAAAATGTAGTCATAATCTTCGATAGTGATGGTAGGATACATCGGAACGGTAACACCACCGATGAGTTGAACAGCAAAATCAACAAAATTCCAACCTGGACGATTGCCAGAAATGATAGCTACTTTCTCACCAGGCTTAATTTTAAGTTCAAGTAAACCTAGAGCAAGTGTTTGAATCGTTTCCAAAGTTTCGTCTACCGAATACTTCTTCCATTCATCATTCCGTTTTAGGCAAAACAGGTCTTCTTTTTTAAAAGTTTTATAAGCCTCTAATAAATCAAATACGCGGGTGAATTGTTGATGAACCATAAAATGAAGGGTTTAGAGCTAGCAATTTAGTGAATTGTATTAAATATAGTTCTTTTTGCACCTAAATTACTTATCCACATGTTATCCACATTGCGTATACCGTTTTGATCTTTTTTTATCTCAATAAGTATTTTTTAATCTTAAATATATCAAAAAAGCATTAAATCTCTTTTTTCAGCTTTAAAACTTATCCACACACATAAATTAAAAAAAGAAAAATAGTTTAAAATCTCTTTTTTGTTTCTTCTTGTTGTTCTCTGTGGATAAGTGGATAACTCAAAATCGTGTTTGTAAGTCGTTGATATGACTACAATTTGAATAATCAAAAGGCATTGTGCTTGTGTGGATAAGTGTCTAACAACTTGTGGATAACCTTGGACTTATCCACATAAGGCTCAGTAGGCTAAAACTTATCCACAGTGGTAGGTAAAAATTGTGGATAGAATGTGGATAAAAATGGCACTTATCCACACACCTAGGGGGTGTTTATCCACAAGTCGGTTAATTGAAAATTGGCCTTTAATTTTATCCTTGTATTAAGGTAAAATATGGGTTCGGACTTTGTTTTCGTCTTGTAATTACCAATATCCCACTGCCCATTTTCGTTATTATCCACTATCGCCCTTAGTGTATAGATGCCGGGCTCTACGTTTTGGAAAGAACAAGGACCGCTTGATTTTTGTTCGTAAGCCTTTTCTAATTTATCCCCCCTCAAAAGCTGGTAGATATAATGTCCAGGCTTGCTAATGCCCCCTTCAATGGTTCCTGTTTCCTCGGGATCTAATCGTTTAATTGCCTGCTTGTATTCATTCGTGGAATCTGCTTCTGGGCCTATGAAAGCTGTTTTATCAAGAGACAAGGTAAACTTTTCCTGCGCAGGCAAGTAGGCGCTTTTAATCGTTAATATGTTTTGGAGCTTGTTCCAGCTAAAAGCGTCATCCGGGAAGGTTAAGTCATCCTCATTTTCGGTCAAAATGTGTATCTTTTTAGACACAAATTGTAAGACCGGTTTGGGGAAAATAATCAGAATAGAGTCTGTTGCAACGATATTGGTCCCCACTTTGGGAAAAATATCGAACCCCAAGGGAATATTGGAGGCCCTTTCCTTTTTGGCTAATTCTCTGAACTTTGCTTTCAGCTTTAACTGTATGGTTCGTCCGATAGAATCTGTTAATGCAGCCTCTATTCTTAAGGTGTCTGCCCTATTTAATTCCCCCACATAAAGGCGCAGGTTTCGGTCGTTTTCGATCTGATACAAAGGCTTTTCCGCTGACGAAAATGTTAAATCAGCTTGCTTAATTCCCCGCGAGAATTCATATAATATCGTTTTCGCGGTGGAAGTTGTTTTACTTAATTTTAATACGTCTTGGTTCTGAAGCGCGATTTTAAAGTCGCGCGTTTCATTTTTACTCAGATCGATGAAGGGTTCTGTAATGAAGTCAACCGACTCTTTAGCAGAGTTATAGATCAAGTTATTGTTCGCGTCTTCAAAAGCCGCCATATAATATTTTCCTGCCGCTAAATTCTCTAAGGCGTATACTCCTGATGTGTCGGTTCTTACGAAATAATAGGGCTTTGCTTTATCTATGCTCAAGGTGTCGTTATAAGGATAAAGCCCCACAGTGACGTTATCGGCTTTTTTATTGGTCAGCAAATGCTTCACGCTTCCTTGAATTTTCAGCGAGTCAATCCTATTCGAGGTGCTGAAAACGAGTTTAATGTTCTTGCCCTTATTTCGTTCTGCGACATCTTCCACCGCATTTCTAAAATTAAAGGTATAGGTCGTGTTGTCTTTTAAGGCGCTGTCTAAAACGAGCGTTAAGCCAGTGGGGCGAATGCGAGTTTCGTAATTACCGATAGAAGGGGTGATCAACAATTCTTGATTCAGGCTCTTAACGGTAATGTATTCGTTGAAATTTAATTCAATCTTTTTGCCTTTAAAATTCTTGCTTTTGTTTAGCGGAATGGATGTAGTCACCACGGGCGCTAGCGTATCCTTTTTACCACCCGGAGGCGAGGCCATTTGGGCGCAGCTTTGTAGAAATACCAAGCCGATTCCCAGGCCTAGAAAAATCGTCAAAAGACTGAATTTCAAGCAATTACGCATGTTCAAATAGATAAAGATTACTCGAATAATTCGGTTTGCCCAGCATCGCTCGTAGGTTAGAAATGAAGCCTATAATGAACGAGTGAACTAGTCGTTTATTTCCTGTTTTGTATTCGTTGCTTAACAAAGAAATATAAAAGCTGTCAAAAATAAGCCCGCGGCTCGTCTTTAATTTAAATCCATATTTTGCCGCTAAGGCCGAAATGGTCGCAGGCGTAAAGTGATAGATGTGTCGTGGAACATCGTACGCCGCCCAATATTCTTTGAAATAGTTTGCATCAAAACTCGCCGGGTTAGGCAAGGCTAATAAGAGTTTTCCGTCTGAGGCGATTCGATTTTTAAAGAAGTGGAAATATTCATCCAGCTCATATACGTGCTCTAAAACATGCCATAAAGTAACGACCTGAAATTGTTTTTCTGGAGCGATTTCTTTCAAAGACGGCGCTATAGTTATCCCCGTTAGTTTCGCCGCCCTATTGGCTGTTTCTGGGTCTAATTCGAGGCCCGTAATGTTCCACCCTTTATCTTTAGCCGCGGCGAGAAAATGTCCGTTACCGCAACCTACGTCGAGCAATTCTCTAGTCCCCTTTTTCTC
>CAMDSI010000023.1 GCA_945906915.1 Spirosoma fluviale
GACTTCGATAAGAGCATCGGTTTTGCTCTTGATTTTGCGGCGAAAAACAAGGAGACTTTAGTGATTATTACAGCGGACCACGAGACAGGTGGGATGGCGTTGATGGGCGGAAATATGAAGACTGGTGAGGTTAAAGCGGCTTTCACTACGAAAGGACATACCGGCCAAATGATTCCTGTTTTTGCCTTCGGACCAGGGGCTGAGGCTTTCGGTGGTATCTATAATAACTACGATATTTTTACGAAAATCAAGCAGGTGCTTAAGCTGGGTCAAAAGTAGATCGTAAACTTTTCATGCGAATTTAGGAAGCCCAAGAATTGATAAAATGCGTGGGCTTCTTTGCGCCTTTTATTGGAAGTTACTTCTAATGACTTCGCTCCTAGTCTTGCTAGTTCAGGCTTCAGCGCAGCGATTAACATCCTTCCCACTCCTCTCCCCTGGTGCGCCTTCGTCACAATCAATTCTTGTATCTCGAAAACGAGCCCCTCGTGGTGTAAAAGTGATTGTCCTTTGCAGGTGATGAAACCGATAATCTCGTTTTCATTCTGAACTGCCACTTGCATGAGCGTGAGCGGAACACGCAAGTACTCCATATAAATGCGCATGAAAATAGCCTGATCAAATACCCGATTTTCTAACTCCTCCAGTAAGCATTTTACGCTGACTGCATCCGACTCAACAGCCTGCCTTATCGTGTATTCCTCTTCCATATTATTAAATAATTATCCCCAGGTAAAATATAGTTTAAATCGCCCTATTGGCCTTTTTTAGGCCTATTATTAGCCCTAATTTAACATAAATAATCGAAATACTATGTCAAGCGCAATCGTCGAAAAAATCATCACCTTATTTAACGATCAAGGAGACTCTGAATATGGAGGAGAGCCTGTCACACAAGGGGAACATGCTTTGCAAGCTGCGCATTTAGCTTTAGCCGAAAAGGCGCCAACTAGTTTAGTCATCGCTTCGCTATTACACGACATTGGTCATTTATTGCATGCGCTACCAGACGATGCGCCTGAGCAAGGAATTGATGATTTGCATGAGGAATTAGGCAATCGATTTTTAATCAAGTATTTCATCCCAGCTGTTTCCGAACCCGTGCATTTACACGTGGCTGCGAAGCGCTATTTGTGTGCCGTGGAACCGGACTATTTTGCCCTACTGAGCGAGCCTTCGGTTCTAAGCCTACAGTTACAAGGTGGGCCGATGTCAGCGGAAGAATGCCAGGCATTCGAAGCGAATCCCTACCACAAAGATGCGGTGCAATTGCGTCGCTATGATGATATGGCCAAAGTTCCTAATCTCAGCGTGCAACCCATCGAATTTTACGCTACATTCTTACAGGAAAACCTGAAATGATCCAAGCAAACACAAAAGCTTGGAGATGGCATCCCGCCTGGTCGATGATTGCCGCCTTTGGTTGTTATTTCTGTGTTTATGGATTTCGCAAACCCTTTACTGCGGGCACTTATGAAGAACAATTCTTTATGGGAATCCATTGGAAATCCATCCTCATTTCCTCCCAAATCGCGGGCTATATGCTCTCTAAATGGTGTGGCATATTCTTCGTCTCCTCCATCACCTGGGAGAAAAGAGCTAAAGCGATTATTATCAGTATTGTTATCGCAGAACTGGCGCTTTTAGGTTTTGGGCTAGTGCCAAAACCCTACAATTTAATCTTCTTACTACTCAATGGCCTTCCGTTAGGAATGATCTTCGGTTATATCCAAGGATTTTTAGAAGGCAAAAAGAATACCGAATTATTCATCGCCGCCTTAGGCAGTAGTTTTATCTTAGCCGATGGCGTATCTAAATCGGTGGGAGTTTCTTTATTAAACTGGGGCGTGGCGGAAAACTGGATGCCCTTTGCGGCAGGTTTGATTTATGCTTTACCCTTCCTATTTTTTGTCTGGATGCTAACGCAAATTCCTCGCCCTACAGCAGAAGAGGTGGCAGATCGGGCAGAGCGTCAACCTATGACGCAAAAGGACCGCATTCAGCTGGTAATGCAGTTATGGCCTGGGATAATTGCCATCTCGCTTCTTTATTTATTCGCGGCTCTTTTGCGCGGGATTCGATCTGATTTTGCTCCTGAGATTTGGCACTATTTAGGCTATGAAGGAGTGCCGTCTATATATTCCCAAACAGAGATTTGGGTGACTGTGGGAATACTCGTAATCAATGGAAGTTTAGTGCTCATAAAACGTAATTACCTGGCCTTCTTCATTAGCCTTTCAGCGATTGCGACGGGCTATTTATTATTAGTCATTGCTGGATTGTGGGGGGTGAACTCGATGAATAGTTTTTGGCTAATTGTACTAACCGGATTCGGTATCTACCTGCCTTATTTAACGATTACAACCTCCGTGTTTGAACGCCTGATTGCGATCACTAGACACAAGGCAAACATCGGATTCTTGATGTATATCGTAGACTCGGTGGGCTACTTAGGATATAATGTATTATTAATTGCGGCAGGTTTTATTTTTCCAAACTGGAACCTACCGCAACTCTTTTTCTCTTGGATTACGATTTTAGGGTTTGCAGGACTTGCGCTTTCCGCCGGATCGTGGATTTATTTTACCCAAAAATTATCCCGTAATCCAACGGAAGAATAAGAATAATCCCGCCGAAAGAACAATCGTAACAGGCATAGTTAGAATCCAAGCAAGGACAATATTTTTCACCGTATCTCCTTGCAGGTTTTTAATACCACGTTGCGCCACCATCGTTCCAGCTATACCCGAACTTAATACGTGTGTCGTACTTACAGGCCATTTATAGGCCGTAGCTAATCCAATTGTAAGCGAAGCAATTAATTCTGCTGACGCACCTTGAGCATAGGTTAAATGGTCTTTACCGATCTTCTCACCAATCGTCACTACGATACGTTTCCAACCAATCATCGTTCCTAATCCAAGGGACAAGGCGATCATCCACATCACCCAGTTCGGCGCAAAATCAGTCACACCAGCCATGCCAGTAGCTGAGGAAGCACCAAAAGTAAAGAACGGTGCTTTCGAGCCAGCCGTAGCCGTCTTCCAGGTATGTTTATCAGTCTCTGAAAGAGCAACCGATTCACTTTCAAGTAATTTCTTCGAATGCTTATTAATCGTTAAGGCTGCTTTGCGAATAGCGAATTTTTGATCTGTTGATAAGGTAGACGGATTTAAATTTTGTGCGGTGATTACGGCTAAATCAGCTGACGAATTTTTCAATTCAACTAAATTCGCGCGTTCCTTTTCTGAAAGCGGCAAGGTATCAATTTTAGCCGTGATCGTTTGAACCGTGGCTAAACTTGACTTAATCATTTGCATGTCTAAGGAGGTGTTGATTGCAAAATAACCAGGCAAGAAGGCGATCAAAATCACCATCACTAAACCAATCCCTTTTTGACCATCATTACGGCCATGGAAGAAAGAAACCAAGGTACACGTCGCAATTAAGATCGAACGAATCCACAACGGTGGAGGTGATTTCTTCTTAGGCTCTTTGAAAATATCCTGGTTCTTCACCGTCTTTTTCAAGATATACATTAACACGATAGCTAGAGCGAATCCAAACAAGGGAGAAAGCAATAAGGCCTGTCCCACTTCAATGACTTTATCCCAGTTTAAAGCTGAAACTCCTTTATTAGACGCCTCTGGTAAAAGCGCATGACCTAATCCAACCCCTATAATAGAACCGATTAAGGTATGTGAACTAGAAGCTGGAATACCAAAATACCAGGTTCCTAAGTTCCATAAAATCGCTGAAATCAAGAGAGAAAGCGCCATCGCCATGGAATGATACACATTCGTGTCAACGAGCAACTCGGTGGGGAGCAGTCCGATGATACTCATGGTCACCCCAACGCCTCCTGTTAATAAACCAATAAAATTCATGAATCCTGACCAAACAACTGCCTGCGTAGGACGCAAGGAATGCGTATAAATAACAGTCGCTACGGCGTTCGCTGTATCATGAAAACCATTCACAAATTCAAAAGCACATGCGGCTAATAGACAGAAACAAAGTAGGAAGAACAACGTAGGATCTAATCCGAACATAAAACTAGTATTATATATAAAACTTAATTTACTAAGGTACACTTCTAAACCAAATTCAATGTTAAGGAATTGTTAAATAGCTTTTCGTTTATTTAGCTACCCTTATTCAACAAATTTAAACAGCTAAATTAAAGCTAGAATAATGTGCAGATTATCAAATCAATAAAACAAGAAATGCTGGGGAGAATCTCCTCAGCATTTTCTGTATTACACCAATATATTATCTTTACAAAGCTCCGGTCGAAACCCAAGTCTTTTTTGCTTTATCATATTTCAAATACTTATCTGGCCATTCTACATAATGTTCCATGGATAAATATTCATCTAATTTCCCCTTCTTCATTAATTCTCTAAATAAGAATGATCCGCGTTCCGTCACTAACTCTTCGGTGAAATGAGGCGTGTTAACCACTTCCTCAAAGTTCTCTGGCTGCAAACTTCCCTCTTTTAAAGTGAATTTACCGACCACTCCGCGACGCAAACTTTTTAAGTTCGCTACGGGTCTACTTAGCAAAAAGAAACAGTCTCCATTCTCTAATTTGGTCAATTTGACAAAATGATAAAGGGGTAAACGACTGACGTATTCTGCTCTAAATTTCTTTTGAAACCTAGTGTCTAGATTAGCATAAACTGCATTTTCTGATACCAGGGTAATCACATTGGTTAATAAGGTATCTCGGTCAGCATCCGAGAAATAATATTCGGCTTCATCCTTCGAATGACAAGCTGAAAAAATAAATAAACTGATGAATATTGGTGCGAGTATCTTTTTCATTGGTGTATTAAAAAAGGGTCATCCGAAAGATTTTCAGATGACCCTTTAGTTAAGCTAAACTATTTTAAATAAAGTACTGTGTTAGGAGCAAACTCAGCCCAAGTAGCTGTCCAGTCTGTATCCTTGAAAGCACCTACGTAATCCGTAGCAGTAGTACCTGTTAAAGTAGGTAATGCTGTTCCAATTAATGACTCAGTCTTACCAGCCGTTAACGTGAACGTAGGACGTCCTGATCCTGCTGCCCAGTAGCTAGCTGAAATACCAGTGTTCTCATAAGAAGTTAACACCTTGTTTCCTGCGATAGCCTTGAACCATACGGTAGGAGTTTCTGTACCAATCAAAATAGGAAGACTAGCATTTGCTTTTCCTCTTTGTTCTTCATTTGCAACTGCAACACCTAAACCCCAAATATTAGAGTTTGTAAGGACAGTTGAGAAACCTGTACCTGCACCGTTTGCAGTTGAACTAGTTGGCCATCCTGGAGTACCAGCAATTACCACATTTTTTACAACTAAATCACCTGCTAATGCATTAGCTTTAGCATCACCTGCTTGGCTATCAATGTATAAACCAGTTGGGTAACCCGTAATGAATGTATTGTAGATTTTAATCTTGTTATTACGACGTAGTTGAGCACCGTTTTGGAAGTTAAAGTCCACAAAAGAAGTGGTTGTTCCTCTTGGTCCTACGATAGATACGTTAGCAAAAACTGGCGCAGTGAATGGTGTTTTCGCTGTACCTGATCCATCGTTATCTACTTCAAAACCATTTGAACCTGAACCATCCGCTAAGTTACCATCACGGTATCCTAAAGCAAATTGAACTGTTCCTACATAACCAAAGTCAACATCAAAATCATCATCTGTTCCTTTGTAAGCGATTAAATATTTCGCGTTTACTGTACCACCAAACCACTCGAATGAATCATCAAGACCATAAGAAGCTTGGATATATTCTAACGTAGTACCTGAACCCACAGAACCCATTGTTAATGTGTTAATCTCTGCATTAGGGATGATAGGTACACCAGCATACTCAATACGAACATATTTCAATGTACCTGAATTATCGTCATTTGTAGTTCCACCATGGAAACCTTTGTAAGCACCTTCTAATTCAATGCTAGCACCTTGATTGTTTGTTGCTTTACCACAAAGTACCACACCGCCCCAGTCACCTGGATTACGCGCACCAATTGCTTGACCTGACGTAAATACGATAGGAGCTGCAGCCGTACCAATAGCGATCAACTTAGATTCACGGTGTACAACTAGAGTACCCTTTGTAGCGATATCACCGATGATAGTCGTTCCAGCCTCAATAGTAAGAACACCTTTCTTTGTAATTGTACCAGCTACTAATTCTTCTCCTACACGTACGAAACCTTTCAAACGGTAGATTTTGTTAGCCGTCCAAGTTACGTTTCCTTCTATTACACCTTCCACATCAACGATTGTTTTAGGAGGGATAGCCGAAACCGTTACTGGAATAGCTACTAAAGAAGAAACTTGGTTTTTGTTATCTGTTACTTGAATAGTAAAGTTAACCGCAGATCCTGCAGTACCATCAATTACGTAATCCTTGATGTACTCATACGTTTTTTCGCCAGCTAAAACTTTAGAATCAAAAGCCGCACCGTTCTTTAAAACTGTGATAGACTTGATACCTGCAGGCGCATTGATAGTTGCCTTCACTTGTACGGTTGCACCGATAATACCCGCTAATGTTCCTGAAGAACTAACGGTAGGTAGAGGGAATACTTCCTCTTCTTTTTGGCATCCTGTTAATGTAACCGCGCAAACGGCTAAAACAGCGAAAACCTTAAACATAGATGTTTGTAAAAGTTTCATTTGAATTAATTTTTAGATAGTTGTTTAAAATTAAAATTATTAGTTAGCAAATGGTGAAATGACGATACCTAATGAGATCACACGACCAGGCGTAAATGACTGAATAATTTGATCAGTACCCTTATCAAAATTATTATCCTTATTTCCATCCTGAAGTATGTAATTATCTTGATTCAATAAATCAGTTACTCCTCCCTTAATCATAATCGTTTTAGAGATTTCTTTCGAGAAGTTAAAATCGATTACGTTACGAGGCATCTCGTACCAATCTGGATATGGCGCAGGGAAGTTATTACCAACGGCGAAGATACGCTTACCGATTACGTTATAGTTAAAGTTTAATTGTAAACCACGCTTCGAATCATTATAGTTTAATCCAGCGTTAATGATATAAGGGGATTGGCCTTGCAATGGACGATTATCCGATTGAGTCGCTGCGATCGAAGGATCTAATTTAACGCGGCTAAAGATGTACGTAGCATTGAATACCAAACTAGTCTTTCCTAAGAAAGTAGTAGGTGCACTAGCGGATAAATTCTTACGAATCTCCGCTTCGAACCCTGCCGAATAAGCTGATTGAGCATTAGCAAAATTCAAGATAGGGTTAGACCCTGATTCAAAAACAACTTCAATTGGATTCGTAAAGTTTTTGTAGAACGCTGCAATGCTGAATAATTCAGATGGCGTTGGATAATTTTCAAAACGTAAATCGAAGTTTTGAATATCTGCATTCTTCAAATTTGAATTACCTGAGATGGAACGGTTGTTTACAAAGTCATAGAATGAGAATGGAGCTAACTCACGGAACTCAGGACGATTTAAGGTTTGTCCGTAAGCTAAACGTAATAAGGTTTTCTCTGTGAAGTTGTACGTAAAGTTCACCGATGGCAATAAATCCAAACGTGAATTATCGTACTTAATTACTTTCCCTAATTGATCAAATGAATTTAATTTCTGCGCATTTTGCTCCCCTCTTACACCAGCAATCACGTTAAACTTCTTGCCTAAGGCGAAGTTAGCTGAAACATAGGCTGCGATTAAGTTATTGGTTGCTTTATAGGAGTCATTCGGATTTGTTTGCTCATCTACTCTGATCCCAGTAACGGTATTAAAGTTCTGTGGATTGAATAATTGATCGATAGGCAATGATGTCTGAAAGCTAGGCGTTGATTTAACATAACCTAAGTTACGTGCACCGAAATTTCTGGTCTTATCTTCATAAAACAAACCCGTTTTTAACTCTAATTCATTTCCTGAATCCTTAGCTCCTACCGCAATTTTCTTGACGATATTTAAGGCTGCCGTTTGTGCATTTTCATTCAGATTAATGAAGGTTCTACCTAATACAGAAGTTTGAGCTGCTCCATTAGGAATCAATAAACTTGAATTAGTTCCATCTACATTATAACGGAAACGCTTGTAATCTGGTTGGTTACGGAAGGCAGAATTAAATCCAGCCATCCAGTCTAATTTTAAAGTACCGTCTTGGAATTCATGACGACCCGTTAATTGACCTGTATAAATACCACGGAAAACTTGGTCAAAAGAACGAATATCCCAAATCGATCCATTATCAAAACCAAAACGCTTGATATATTGTGTATTAGATAATTGATTGTACAAGTTCTTGAACTCAATCACTGAACCATTAGCAAAACGAGCTGACCAGTTGTGCGCAATACCTACTCTTAAACTATTACTAAATTGTGTATCGTTAAATTCAAAAGTCTTAGCAGGGGCTGAAGTAGCATAACCATAATCATTACGCACCATATCAAATGTGGTACGTGAATTAGAATAATTGATTGCGGTGATGTTACCGATTTTCGTTTCGCCTAAGTTGAACTTAAATCCTCCTGATAAAGAAGCACGCATATCCGGCAGAGCCGAAGATTTATCAGCTATCCAAAGATTTTTCAATGAAGCACCTGCTACATCACGAGCTGAAGCCGGAAGATTTAAAAAATCCGTACGAGATGCTGGGAAGAATTTAGGTAAATCAAAATAGCCTTGATCAAAACCTGTCCAAGCCATGTTTGAATTCTTCGTTGCATAGAAATCTGCGCCCGTAGTTCCCTCTCTATAAGAGCTAGAAACATCTAGAGTTAAATAATTATTTTCTGGGATCGACTTCGTGAAGATTTTTACTACACCACCTGCGAATTCACCTGGAATTTCAGCGGAAGGAGATTTGAAAACTAAGATGCGGTCGATTTGGCCGGCTGGAATGATATCGAATGAGAAAGAACGAACGTCTGTCTCCATCGATGGAGCAAAGGCATTGTTCAACTGAACTGTGTTATAACGTTCGTTTAGACCACGAATGTTAATGAAACGCTCTCCGAAAATAGTAACACCAGGAACACGCTTCACAACCTCTGCCGCTGTACGGTCTAAAGTCTTAGTGATTTGTGCGGCTGAAATACCACTTACAACTAATTGGGATGCTTTGATTTCTGAGATAACCGAAACTTCCGTGTTCGTTAAGCGTTGTGCTACCACTTTCACTTCAGCTAAAGTAGAGCTGGTTTCTTGAATGTCTAAGTTCAAATCAGTTACCTGACCTGCTTCTACTTTAACTCCTTCATAAATTTTAGAATCGTAACCTACATAGGAAATCTTTAAAGAATAAGATCCTACTGGAAGTTTAGCGAACGAGAAAAACCCGTTAATGTCTGTTGCAGCGCCTTTATTAATGCCTTGCACTAAGATGGTTGCTCCGATAATGTCTTCTTTTGTTTTTGCGTCTTTAATGGTACCACGAAGGGTTCCTTCTTGCGCTAATGCCGCTGTTGAAAGCGTAAAGAATAAAATGATAAGATTGGTTAACTTGTAAACTGATTTCATAAAAGTTTTGATACTGGTGATTTTTTTCAACACAAAAGTACCTCTTACCTGAAAGTGTGGGATTACGTATTTATTAGGAAAGTGTTATGAAATTGTTAAACCAAAGTAGGATTAGTTAACAATTCGATAATATTGATATTTTTCTTATAAAATTAGCCGTTTTTAGACTTTTTTATGGTACAATTTCAAGTTTTTGCATTTTTTATGGAAGAACTTTCTTAGAAAAATTAAATTTAACATAGGGTTAATTTGCGGGGGATTGGAAAGCGGTAGTTTTGGGACATCAAACGGAAATAATTCCGCCTAAGATTTTAATTCAAGCATTTATGAAAAAGTACATTGTCGCTGCCTTCTTATTCGCAGCAAACCTGTCTGTCGCTTCTGCCACTTTTGGAGCAGAATTATCACTTCCTGTGAACATCGAATCTGTCGGTAAATTAAAATACATGGTATCTGTACAAGCAAAGGCGGGTGCAACGGTACTTATCTACGATGGAGAAAATAACGAGATCCACAAGGAAGCAATCGCAACGAAGAAATTGTTCAATTTGGCTGGATTATCGGATGGCAACTACCGTATGGTCGTGTTAGATATCCACAAAAACGTGTTGACTTCTAAATCATTTACGATTAAAACAGAAGTGAAGCGCGATATTATCGCCATGAACTAAACCCCATTGACATTACATAGTGAAAGATTAAGGGGCAAAAAGGCGGACCAGTGGTTCGCCTTTTTCTTTTAGAGTATTTGATTGAATTCAATAGTCTCGCCGTTCGGGCCTTTCACATTAAAGAAGCGTGTTCCGTTTTTCCAAAAAGCCAAGAACGTAGGCTCCTTCTCTACAATCTCAAATCCCGCCTGCTTCAAGGCTTCGAAAGCATAATCGACATCCTTGACATCGATAGCAAAATGATCGATATGACCGGCTTTGCGTTGTTTGATTTCGGCTAATTGCTTTTCCGGCATTTGGTATAACTCCACGATTACCTCGTGATTTTTCATCATCACGCAGGTCCCAAAACCACCGTCAAATTCAAAGGGGGATTCCATCACATTCTCGAAACCAAGGCGCTCGTAGAAGGGTATGGAGATTTCCATGCAGTGAACGGGTATTCCGATGTGCTGGATTTTATGGATAAAGTCAATTTTCATAGTTTTTGGATTTGATGCAAAATACTAAATTTTGAAAACTTAACACTGTTAATTATATTTACGCTGTAATTAAAAAATAATGGGAATAGTCGCCAGAAAAGAGAAACAAAAACAGGAGGTTCGGTCCTTGATCCTAGAGGAATCGATGAAATTATTCGTGGAGGAGGGCTTCAGCAAAGTATCTGTTCGAAAGATTGCCGAACGCGTTCAATATAGCCCTACGACGCTCTACCTGTATTTTAAGGACAAAAATGAGATCCTGTTTTATTGCTGCGAGTCGGGATTTAAGAAAATGCTGGAGCATAATATAGCGCTCGGACTCATCAGCGATCCCATCGAAAGGTTACACCAGATGGGCGTGAATTACTTAAATTTTGGCCTAGAAAATCCGGAATATTATGATTTAATGTTCATTCAAGAGGCTCCGATGTCTGCCTTAATAGATATGGGTGCGGGCTGGTCGAGCGGTGATCAGGCACTGGAAGCTTTAAAAATGATCGTTCAAGATGCGATGGATAAGGGTGTTTTAGTTCATGCCAAAGTGGAAACGGTGGCGATGGCGGTTTGGAGCATGGTGCACGGCCTGGTTTCCCTAGCCATTCGTCAGCGTCTAGATAAATTAGTTCCCGCTGAAGATGTTGAAAAGACGATGCACGAGTCATTAGATTGGTTATTGAAAACAATGAAAAAAGCCTAAGATGAAATATTTGTTTTTATTATTTGCCTTGCCTTTATATGGACAAAAGTCCGTCCTCGACGAATACGTCGCCACGGCCTTTCAGCAGAACATCACGCTGCAACAGAAAAACATTCAAGTGGAAAAAGCGATGATTGCCTTGAAAACCGCCCAAAGCCTCTACCAACCTAGCGTCGCCTTCCAAGGGGGCTACCAAAGTGGTGAAGGAGGTCGTAGCATCGCTTTCCCGGTAGGCGATTTGCTAAATCCGGTGTATTCGACACTAAACGCATTGACGAAAAGCACCGCCTTCCCGCAGATTTCAAACGTAGAAACGAATTTCTTCCCCCGCGATTTCTACGATGTGAAGGTGCAGACCACAATGCCTTTATATAACAAAGACATCAGCTACAACAAGCAAATCCAGGAACAAGCGCTCAGCCTTCAACGCGAAGACGTAACTCTGTACAAGCGCGAATTAGTGAAGCAAATAAAGACGGCTTACTATAACTACTTGCTCAGCTTGGGTTTAGTGAAAGTCTACGAAAACAGCCTTAATCTCGCACTAGAGGGCAAAAAGGTGAACGAAAAATTGCTAGCAAATGGAAAAGGTTTGCCCGCCTATTTATTACGCTCAGACAGTGAGATTGCCACGATTCAGGCTCAAATCGCGGATGCGGTAAAGCAAAATCAGGCGGCTCAATATTATTTCAATTTCTTATTGAACCGTGAATTGCGTTCTGAAATCCGCATCGATTTTGAAGTCGAGAAAGCGGTGGCTGGGGTCTATTCTGTCGCGCCCGGTGTTCGGGAGGAATTATCCTTGCTTTCTAAATCGATTAACATCCAAGAGACCGTTTTGAAAATGAACGAGTCCTTCTACTTGCCTAAATTAAATGGATTCCTGAATTTAGGATCGCAGTCTACTTTGAATAACATCAACTCAAAAAGTGGCTACTATTTCCTAGGGCTTCAAATGGACATTCCCATTTTCTCCGGAAAGCGTAATCTCTATAAGGTGAAACAAAGTCAATTAGATATTGCCTCCGCGAAAAACACCTTGGATCTAAGCACGAAGCAATTCAATATGGCCACCGAGATCGCACAGAAAAACGTACAATCATCTCTTATCAGTTTTCAGGCCTCCACGAAATCTTACGAAGCGGCCTCCGCTTATTTACGCTTAATCGAAAAAGGCTATAAAGAAGGCGTGAGCACCTATCTAGAAACGGTGGACGCCAGAAATCAATGGATGAACGCCCAAATCAACTACCAATTAAAACAATTCAACGTATTAATCGCCGCCGCCGCTTACGAGCGCGAAGCCGCTAGCTACCCTTTATAATGAAAAAGATCTGCCTACTCATTTCCCTCATCACGGTATTTTCCGCTTGTTCTTCGAAGAAAAAAGAAGCCGCAGCGGTGACCAGCGACGTGATCCCCGTTTCGGTGATTTCCTTGCAACAAGAATCAATTACCCGCCCCATTCAGGCTTCTGGCGTTTTCACTACCGAAGATGAGACCTATTTAGGTTTCAAAATCGGCGGCGTGATTCAGCACGTGTTTGTCAAAGAAGGCGACGCCGTGAAAGCGGGTCAGCTATTAGCGAGTCTAAATCTCACGGAAATAAAAGCACAGGTGCAGCAAGCACAAATCATGCTTGATAAAGCGCAACGCGATCACGCGAGAGCGAAGAACTTATACCGTGACAGCGTGGCGACTTTGGAGCAATACCAAAACGCTAAAACCGGCCTAGAGATCGCACAACAGGCCTATAATGCCGGTGCGTTTAACCAAAGCTATGCCGAAATTAGAGCCGTAAAATCCGGTTTTGTATTAAAGAAATTAGCGAACGATGGCCAAGTCGTGGGACCCGGAACTCCGGTCGTTTTAATGAACGGAGCGAACAAAGGAAATTGGGTATTGAAAGTGGGGTTGAGCGACCGCGACTGGGCGGCAACGCAGGCGGGGGATCCGGCGGAAATTATGCTGGACGCGGCACCCGGAGAAAAATATAGCGGTTCTGTCTTAGCAAAATCCGAGGGAGTGGATCCGGTGACGGGGACGCTGTGGGTGAGTTTGCGCATCAGTGGTGCGCCGACAGCGCAGCTGGCGGCGGGGCTTTTTGGGAAAGCGAAGATTAGCCCGCGGAAGCAGATAAAATCTTGGGTAATTCCATACGATGCGATATTAGATGGAAACGCGACAGAAGGCTATGTTTTCATCACGAAAGATGGAAAAAAGGCGGAGAAAGTAAAGATTCAGATCTCGAGTATTGACCACGGGAAGGTATTTGTTTCTGCTGGTTTGGAAAACGCAATATCACTCATCACGATCGGAAATGCCTATTTAGATGCAGGTTCAGCCATTAAAATCGTCCGCTAATCATGAAAATAGCTAATTACGCGGTAAAAAATTACCAGTTTACGTTGACCATGTTCCTGATGGTCGTGGTCGTGGGTGTTGTCACGATTATGACCATGCCACGGGCAGAGGATCCGGACATGAATGCCCCACAATTCCCTATTATAGCGGTTTATCCAGGAACGAGTCCAGAAGATATGGAGGAATTGGTGGTGAAACCCGTGGAGAAAAGACTCTACGAACTGGAGAATGTGCGCAAGATCAATACGACGATCAGTGATGGTTTAGCCGTGTTCGCGGTGTATTATAAATATGGTGTAGTGGTCGACGAGAAATACTCCGAAATCGTCCGCGAATTGAATAGCATTAAGGGGGATTTGCCTAAAGAGGTGATCCGGCTCGAGGCGCAAAAAGCGACGCCTTCCGGCACGAACGTGTTGCAGATGGCGCTGATATCGAATAATGCGTCTTTGGACGTATTAAAATCTACCGCCGAACGACTTCAGGAAGATTTAGAGAAGGTGACGACTTTAAAGAAAGTGACCATTTCTGGTTTACCAGATGCCCAAGTGAAGATCGATTTAAACATCGAAAAGATGGCGCAAATGCAGGTTTCACCAGACCGTGTTTTGCAAGCCATCCAAAGTGAAATTGCGAACATTCCCGGCGGAAGTATTGTGGAGAACACGAAATCCTACAATATCCTGACATCCGGCAATTACCAAAACATCGACGAGATCAAGAATACGATCGTCTTCTCATATCAAGGGAAAAACGTGCTGTTGTCGGATGTGGCCAAAGTCTATTTCGACTATGCCCCAGAAAATCACATCACCCGTCTAAACCAAAACCGCTGTCTGTTCATCTCTGCCGCCCAAAAATCCGGCGAGAACATCGCAAAAACCCAGGAAGCCTACCAGCCTGTCATCGCGGCATTTAAAAAGACGCTACCTAAGAACATAGATTTAGTCGTCAATTTCGACCAAGCGGAAAACGTAAATACCCGCTTGAGTGGCTTAATGAAGGACTTTATTATCGCGATTTTATTAGTGGCGCTGACCTTATTGCCTTTAGGATTACGCGCGGCATCCATCGTGATGATTTCGATTCCGCTATCCTTAGCAATCGGAATTATCTTGTTAAACATCATGGGCTATAGCCTGAACCAGCTGAGTATTGTGGGTTTAGTAGTGGCGCTAGGACTATTAGTGGATGACAGCATCGTGGTGGTGGAAAATATTGAACGCTGGATGCGCGAGGGCCACAGTCGTCTAGATGCAACGCTAAAAGCGACGAATCAAATCGGGATGGCTGTTTTAGGTTGCACAGTGACCTTGATTATCGCCTTTTTACCTTTGGTCTTTTTGCCGGAAGCATCAGGAGAATTTATTCGCAGTCTACCGATGGCGGTGATTTTCTGTATCGTGGCTTCTTTAGTGGTTTCGTTGACGGTCGTTCCGTTTTTGTCGAGCCGCATTCTGAAATCCCATCAGGGAAATCCCGAGGGAAATCTGTTTATGCGTTTGTTAAAAAAGCTCATTTCGGGTTCCTATTCTCGCTTATTAGATTGGGCGATTCAACGCCCTAAAACGACATTACTGTTTGCTCTTGTCATTTTTCTAGCCTCTTTACGGCTATTCCCCGTGGTCGGTTTTAGCCTTTTCCCGGCGTCTGAAAAGCCGCAATTTATGGTGAATATTTTCAGTCCCTTGCAGTCGAATTTGGCCTATACGGATTCGGTTTCCAAACTGATCGAAAGCGATTTGCGCAAGCTTCCGGAAGTAAAATATGTTTCTGCAAACGTGGGCAAAGGAAATCCTCGGATATACTATAATGCTATTCCTTTGAACGATCGGACGGATTACGGAAATCTTTTCGTTCAATTGCAGGAAGAGATAAGCGTCGAGGAAAAGATCAACCTTATCGAAAAACTGCGCACGAAATACACGAATTATCCTGCTGCGACCATCGAAGTTAAAAACTTCGAACAAGGTCCGCCAGTGGTAGCACCCATAGAGGTACGTATTTTAGGAGATAATGTAGACACCTTACGCCAAATCGCCAGCCGCGTCGAAACGATGCTGAAAGAAACGAAGGGAACGATTTACGTCAAAAACCCGCTGAAAAACCTAAAATCTGATATCAAATTCGACATCGACAAGGAAAAAGCAAGTATGCTGGGCATTCCAACCGTGAGCATCGACCGGATAATACGATTAGTGGTGGCGGGTTTTGATTTGGGAAAAATGACTGATAAAGAAGGCAAAGAATATGCGATTGTGGTTTCTAAACCACATCCAAAGCATCCGAGCCTGGAAGTATTTGATAATCTCTATGTGAATAACGTGCAAGGAACGGCGATTCCGCTGAGTCAAGTAGCGACAAAACGCTTGCAGACCTCTCCGGTCAGCATTAGCCACTTGAATAAGAATCGCTTGGTTTCGGTGAGCTCTTTCGTCGAGAAAGGCTTTTTGAATAATGAGGTCATCGCAGAGACAGAGAAAAACCTGGCTAAGATTGCCTTGCCAGCCGGATACCACTTCGAAATGGGTGGAGAAGTGGAGAGCGCGAACGAGAGTTTTAGTGGTTTTGGGACGATCATTTTAGTGACCGTTTTCTTCTTTGTGGCTGTGTTAATTTTGGAATTCGGTACCTTCAAAAGTACGCTGATTGTGCTTTCAGTTATTCCATTAGGCATTGTGGGGGCCTTGTTAGCACTTTGGGTAACGGGTATTCCGCTTTCCTTTGTCGCCACGGTGGGACTGATTGCTCTAGCTGGAATCGAGGTGAAAAATACCATCTTGTTGGTTGATTTTACCAACCAATTGAGGGCCGAAGGCATGCCGATGGAGCAAGCCATCCGTGAGGCCGGCGAAGTTCGTTTTTTACCCATTATCTTAACGACTTTGACGGCGATAGGCGGCCTTATTCCAATCGCCATTTCGATTAATCCGCTCATTTCACCCCTTGCAATCGTGATGATCGGCGGACTAATTTCGTCCACCCTCCTATCCCGCATCGTCACTCCCGTTGTCTATAAATTAATCCCCCCAGCCATATGACTCTGAGCACGATTTTACTCCTTCCGCAACTGATTATTGGTTCGTATACGCCCAAAGGCAATCCCGGCATCGAGGTATTTAACTGGGATGCGAAGACGGGTATAGCTTCCAAAAGCTATACGTTAAACTCCCCTGCCGCTTCCTATCAGGCCATTTCCGGGAATTATTTGTTTTCCGTATCCGAGGAAGGCGACGGCAAGGCGAGCGTTTCCTCTTTTCAATTGCGCAATGGGAAGTACGAGGCTATTAATACCGAATTAAGCCGCGGCGATCACCCCTGCTTTATTCTTTACCGCGAGAAATCTCAAACGGTATACACCGCGAATTATTCTGGTGGTAGTGTGAGTGTTTTTCAAACGGTTTCCGGGAGACTCAAGCCTCTAGCCCAATACATCGCCTACCAGGGGTCCAGCATAAACAAAGACCGCCAAATCAGCTCCCACGCCCACATGGTCGCCCTTTCTCCCGATCAAAACACCTTATTCGTGACCGATTTAGGCTCGGATAAAATCTATGCGCACAGGATATTAGAGAGCGGACTTATAGAAGAAAGTCGCTCAGAAATCGCCCTGACCCCCGGCAACGGACCTCGCCACATTCGCTTCAGTGCGAAAGGCGATCGAGCGTATTTGTTGAATGAGTTGAGTTCAGATGTGGATGTGTTTTCGGTTAACGGCGTAGAACTAAAAAAGATTCAAAGCATTCCAGCGGATACTTCGGCGGTTAAAGTGAAAGGCTCCGCAGATATTCACCTTTCGCCGAACGGCAAATGGCTCATTGCCTCTAACCGCATTTCGAGTAATCAAGTGGTGGTATTTAAGATCGAAGCTGATGGGAAATTAACCCGCGTATTCCACCAAAACGTCGCCAAAATTCCCCGCAACTTCACGTTCGACCCATCAGGTAAATTTGTGTTAGTAGCAAGTCAAGAGGAAGACCGCGTGCAGGTCTTCTCCTTTAACGACGCGAATGGTTCGCTCACAGACTTGCATCAAGACATTTTCGTCAAATCCCCCGTTAGCTTGCTAATTCGGTAATCGCCTTCACCAAGACATCGAGTTCTTTTAATGTCGTGAAGACATTGGGTGTTATTCTACAACCGTGGATGTTTCCTCCGTCGATGGCGACGGTAAAAATCTTGTATTCTTTCATCAGGCGCTCGGCTAAAAGAGCCGGTTTGATGCCTTCGATTCCCACGTTTGCAATCGCACAAGATTTAGTGGGATCAGCCGAATGATGGAATCGAACGCGAGGCAAAGAACGTACCTTAGTCGTCCAATAATTCTGTAAAAAACGCAATCGAGCTTCTTTGCGAGCGGGACCTATTTTTTCGTAGAAATCAAT